>DUZI01000287.1 GCA_013349595.1 Nitrospirota bacterium | reverse complement strand
TTTTGATTTATACATTTAAAACAATGCCTTATGACAAAGCCCTAGGAACTTTTTTTATAAGGTGTCGTATAAAAATTCCACACCAGCCCTTACTATCTTACTTGCTGATTTTACTAAGCTTTTGAGTTCTATCGCCGTTTTTAAATTCTTGACAAATTTTTGACAAAATTGTTACATTATTGCCTCAAATTTAAATAGAGAGGGGTGATTTAACAATGCCCTCTGTTAAGGTCAAGGATACTGAAAACTTTGAAGTAGCTCTCAGAAATTTTAAGAAAAAATGTGAGCGTGAAGGTATCCTTTCGGAGATCAAAAAGAGGGAGCATTATGAGAAGCCAAGTGTCAAGAAGAAAAAAAAGATACTTGCTGCTCGTAAAAAGGCTGCCAAAAGGATGAAGGTTGTAGTTGCGAGGTAATTGATAAATTTATGTCTATCCTTGCAAAAATTGACTCAGACTTAAAAGAGGCCTTAAAAAACAAACAAGAGCTCAGACTTTCCACACTTAGGTTAATTAAGGCCTCTATCAAAAATAAGTCCATTGAAAAACAAAGCCCTCTCAGTGATGAAGAAATACAAGCCTTGTTGTCAGGTCAGATAAAACAGCGTAAAGACTCAATAGAGCAATACAATAAAGCAGCTCGTCAAGATCTTGCCAATAAAGAACAACAAGAAATAGATATTATCAAAAACTATCTACCAGAAGAACTGACCCCTCAGGAGATTGATAAAATTATAGAATCTGCAATCAGGGAATCTAAGGCAACTAACTCATCCGACATAGGCAAGGTAATGAAGATTATTATGCCTAAGGTTAGAGGTAAGGCAGACGGTAAATATGTAAACGAGAGGGTAAAAGCTCTACTTGGTCAATAAATCCACATAGAAGACTACAATTTTTCATGGAACTTTCCAAATTTTTCTTATGCCGAGATCCAGCGATAAGGATAAGTCTCTTTCGTTCAGGAGCTATGGTTTGACAGTTCTAATGTTTCTTTCGCTGCAGCCGCAAAACTCAACTACCACCCCAATGCGACTTTTTGGGGACCCCGTTTCTTCGGGTACACACACTTGCGGCTGTTTAACGGTCCAGTTGCAAAGAACTGTTGCCAAAACATCGCTATTCACTTCAGAGCCTTATCTTTATCGCTGTATTTGGATTATAAATCGTTAGGAGGCTATTTTTGATGAAATTGAATGACTTTTTTAATAAGGCTATCTCTGTTGCAATAGAGAATGATCCGAGGGGTAAAGATTTTGTAATAGAGGAGTTGAACAATAGAAAAAAAGATTATGAAAAACTATCTGAAAAGGAGAAACTCTATTTTGATGAGACTTCACTGAACAATCCCTATTCTGACTCAAGGATAATTTATGGAGAAGGCAATGAAGAAATAAATAATATTTTGGTTGGAATTGATATTGAAACTGGTGAGGTAGTACTCGCTGAACTGTTAAGACAAAAGGGAATAGCCATTGATTTGATTTTGGCACATCATCCATCAGGGAGGGCACTTGCAAATCTTTATACGGTTATTGGCATGCAGGCTGATATTTTATCAATCTTTGGTGTGCCCATCAATGTTGCAGAGAGTTTACTTGAAGCAAGGGCAAAGGAAGTTGAGAGAAAGATATTACCTGCAAACCTTACACAAACTGCTGATTCAGCAAGATTGTTAAAAATACCATTGATGTGTCTTCATACTGCGGGGGATAATATGGTTGCCACTTATCTTCAAAATATATTTGATACAAAAAAACCCAATACCCTTGATGACATTATTGACTTATTACTTGAAATTGATGAATATAAAGAGGCTCAAAGGATGAATAATGGGCCGAAGATTATGATTGGTAATAAAAAAAGAAAGAGTGGTAAGGTCTTTGTTGACATGACAGGAGGGACATCAGGCTCAAAGGATATTTACGAAAATCTCAAATCAAGTGGTATCAATACTATTGTTGGAATGCATATTAATGAAGACCATAGAAAAGAGGCAGAAAAGCACCACATAAATGTGGTGATTGCAGGACATATTGCAAGTGATAATCTTGGCTTAAATTTGCTGCTTGATAGGATAATTGAAAATGCTCCAATTAGTGTAATGGAGTGTTCTGGTTTCAGAAGATTTAAAAGGGAATGAATCAGTCTGATATCATCAATGAACTTAAGGAGCAAATAGATATTGTTGACATTATTAGTGAATATGTAACTCTAAAAAAGGCAGGGCATAATTACAAAGGCTTATGCCCTTTTCATCAGGAAAAAACCCCTTCCTTTACAGTCAATCCTTCAAGACAAATTTATTACTGTTTTGGTTGTCACAAGGGGGGAGATGTGATAAATTTTGTCATGTCTTATCACAACCTCACCTTTATGGAGGCAATACAGAATTTATCTGATAAGGCTGGTGTAAGTATTCAAAAGTTTCAAGGTGTTTCAACAAACAAGGAGGTTTTTTACAGGATTTATAGGTTGACCTGTGATTATTTTAAAGAAAATCTAAAATCCCACAAAAAGGCACTTGAATATTTTCAAAAAAGAGGCATTGATAGCCAAATGATAGAGAATTATGAACTTGGTTATAGCCCTCAAGGTCGTGATTCTCTCTTTCAGTATCTTATAAACAAAGGTTTTGACAAGGAAGTAATTTTAAAAAGTAGCCTTGTAAACACATCAAAGGGACAGTATTTTGATTTTTTCAGAGACAGGATAATGTTTCCCATACTTGATAATTCTGAAAGGGTTATTGCCTTTGGTGGCAGGCGATTATCTGATAATAATACCTCTGCAAAATATATAAATTCTGCTGAAACCCCTATCTTTAAAAAAGGAGATACCCTTTTTGGATTAAACAAGGCAAGGGGTGAAATTGCAAAAAAGAATTATTCTATTTTGGTTGAAGGCTATATGGATGTTTTGACTTGTCATCAATTTGGTTTTTTAAATGTAATTGCACCCTTAGGGACAGCTCTAACCTCATCACATCTACAAAGACTAAAGAAGATAAGTCCTAACATTGTCCTTTTATTTGATGGTGATAATGCAGGTATTAATGCAGCTAAAAGGGCTATTGAGCTATCTTTTATGAGTTCGTTATTTGTAAAAATCGTAATACTGCCAAATACTGAAGACCCTGATTCAGTCTTGAGGAATAAAGGTAAGGAAGAATTAAAAAAATTACTCTCCATGGCAATCTCGCCTGTGGCATTTTATTTTAAGCTATTTGGAAAGAATGTAGTAGAGTGCACAAGAAATTTACTCAATTTAATATTACTGACTGAAGACCTCTTACAAAGGGAGGTATACATAAAAGAAATAGCAGATAAGACGAATATGAGCGAAAGTATATTGAGACAAGAGATTGACAGGCTCATAAAAAAGAAGGAGAAAAAGCATCCCTCAACAAAGAAAAATACAAATTTCTCACAGGAAACAATCATGTTAGATAAGTTAGATGAATACATCTTGATGCTAATTGTATCAAAACCTTATTTGCTAAATAAGATTACGGGCTTTGATATCAATCTCTTCGAAGACAAACTTGTAAGGGATATTTTTCAGAAGATTATACTTATAAATGAGGCGAAATCCAAGACTGTCTTTTCAAGCCTTATGGCTATGTGTAATGATGCAGAAAAAAATGTTCTTATAAGAATTGGCTCGGAAATGAGCTTAGATGACGATACTGCAAAAGAGGCTATTGAGGATTGTATAAATAAAATTACCTTAAGAATGATAGATAAAAATATCAGGTTTGCAACAGAGAAAAATGATTTAGTCTTGTTAAATAACTTGATTGAACAAAGACGAAAACTTTCATTACAACATGGCAAAATATGATGTATCATAAAAAATCAAATTTTAAATCTCAGTCTTTTGCTGGACCCAAAATCAGCGATAGAACTAAAAAGCTTAATAAAATCAGCAAGCAAGATAGGAAGGGTTGGTGAGGAATTTTTATACGACACCTCATAAAAGAAATCTTGAGAAACTTTAGCAAAAGGCATTGCATTATAAAGAATAAAATTAAAATGAAATCGTCGATTATAAAAATTCCGAAATAGCCCTTGCTATCGCTATTTTTGGGTGCTGGACTTGCTTATTGATTGCATTACAATAGCTTGAATTGATTAGTTTGAGATGTATTGACATATACCATTTTATAAAGGAGACAAATGTGCCACGATTGATTGATGAATTTGACCCTTTTGATAATTTCTATGAGGGGAATGATTTAAGTTCATCTCTTCATAATAAAGAGGCAAATAACCAAGATGATGAAGAACAACTTGATAATCTTAATCTTTTAAATCGTTACATTCAAGGGCTAACCAAGTTTCGTCTCCTAAATAAAGATGATGAGGTAAAGATTTCATCTAATATTGAAGAGTGTAAGAGCGAGATACTTAGGAATCTTTTCTGTATCCCCCTTGCAGTGGAGATGTTTCTTAACCTTTGTGATTATATCAAGGAGGGCAGGATATCTATTGATAAAATAATCAAATACAGAGATGAACTTGAAGAAAACGACCTCGAAGAGGAATTAGCAAAACTTATTAACTCTGCAGATTTTATAAGACAGAGTTATAAAACAATCCAAGAGGCATTACAAACCGAAAACATTGATAATATTGTCAGGCTTATTGAAAATAGCATAAATCAGCTCAATATAAAATGGGATATTTTAGGAGACATAGTAGAAAAGGTCACTAATAGATATCTATCATACAAACAGATTAAATCGTTAAATAGTCAGAAAGGGGAAAAATCATCTCTTATAAACCCCAAAGCTATAGAAAGAGAGTTTGGAATACCTGAAAAAAAATTAAAAAAATTAATAAACAAAATTCAATCAGAAAGGCTGAGGCTTGAGGCTGCAAAGTCTTTTTTGATAGAGTCAAACCTCAGACTTGTTATCACCATTGCAAAACATTACATTGGCAAAGGCTTGAGTTTTGAGGATTTAATACAAGAAGGTAATCTTGGTCTAATAAAAGCTGTTGATAAATTCGAGTACAGAAAGGGATATAAATTTAGCACCTATGCTACATGGTGGATAAAACAATCTATTACAAAGGCTATTTCAGAACAGTCAAGGACAATAAGAATACCAGTCCATATGATTGAGCACATGGGCAAAATAAATAAAATTATTAAAAAACTTGTTAATCAATATGGATATGAACCTTCAGCAGAAGAGATTGCTAAAGAGGCTTCAGTACCTGTTGATAAGGTTAGAGATGTCTTAAGGATTAACAAAGAACCATTGTCATTTGAAAAACCTATTAGTAATTCAGATGATTCCGTATTACTGGATTTTATAGAAGACAAGTCAAATATATCGCCCCTTGATATGGCTATATATTCAGATTTAAAGAAACATATTGAGAATGCACTCATCTCTCTTTCTCCAAAGGAACAAGCAATAATCAGAAGTAGATTTGGGATTGGAGAAAATTCTCCCCATACACTTGAAGAGGTAGGGAAGGAATTTAACCTAACAAGGGAGCGTATAAGGCAGATTGAGCTAAAGGCTATTAAAAAGTTAAAAAACCCCAACAGATCAAAAGACCTTAAGGATTTTCTTCCTTAAAATAGCGATAGAACTTAAAAGCTTAGTAAAATCAGCAAATAAGATAGGAAGGAGACATTGGCATAGTTCACAGGTCACGGGGGAAGGAATCCAGAAGGAAGCTAAAGTTCAGACAGATAAATGTTCGTCCTGAAAGGCCACAGAAGCGGAAAGTGAAGATAAAGAGAAGGACAGCCTATATACTGCCAGCGGTTCCCCCATGGAGGAAGTTCAAAATAGGCAGGAACGCCTTCAAGCATATAACGGAGGTGGCAGCGTAGAAACAGGACATTTTCATTTTGGCTTGACACACTATTGACATCCGACCCCAGTTTGTGTTGAGCGTTAATAAACAGTAAGATATAATCACGGAGGTGCAAGTATGAGATATAGAGAAAGTATAAAAAAGA
>DUZI01000231.1 GCA_013349595.1 Nitrospirota bacterium | reverse complement strand
TCAAACCTCTAAAAAGAAATTAAGACTAACTCTCAATAAATTTAAAAATAAAAAACTCTCAAATCCTGCTTATGTTCATTCATAAAAACTAGAGGCTTTGAGACATGCTTGCTGCTCATTTAGGCCAGCAAGCGCTGATTTTAGATAAAATTGAGAATAAGTCTCATTGTATATTATTTTTAAAAATCTGTCAAGCTCTAATCTATTCCCAAAATTAGCGATAGAACTGAGAACTTAACAAAATCAATTAGGAAGGGTTGGTGAGGAATTTTTATACGACACCTTATAAAAGAAATCTTGAGAAGCTTTAGCAAAAAGTATTGCATTATAAAGAATAAAGCAAAACCCAAATACAGCGATAAGGATGGGGCTCTGAAGTAAGTAGCGATGTTTTGGCAACAGTTCTTTGCGACTGGAGCGTTAAACAGACGCAAGTGTTTGAACCCAAAGGTTGAGTTTTGTGGCTGTAGCGAAAGGAGCATTAGAACTGTCAAAACATCGCTCATGAACGAAAAAGGCTTATCATTATCGCTGGATCTCGGACTAACAATTTTCTTGACTTTACTTATTTTTGAGTGTTAACTTCTTTGTCTATGTCTAAAGATTATAAAGACACCCTTAATCTACCACAGACAGATTTTCCAATGAAGGCAAACCTGCCACAAAAAGAACCAGAGATATTAACGTATTGGAATGAAAAGTCTATATACCAATCGATTCTTGAAAAAAATAAAGACAAACAAAGTTATATACTTCATGATGGTCCACCATATGCAAATGGTAATATCCACATAGGCCATGCCTTAAATAAGGTCCTCAAGGACATCATAGTAAAATATAAATCAATGAAAGGTTTTTATACACCCTTTGTTCCTGGTTGGGATTGTCATGGATTACCAATAGAGTTACAGGTTGATAAAAACCTCGGTGAAAAGAAAGATACTATTGATAAGCTTCAAAAGAGACAACTCTGCCGTGAATATGCCCTTAAATACATGTCAATTCAGAGGGAGGACTTTAAAAGGCTTGGTATCTTTGGCGACTGGTCTAGTCCTTATCTGACAATGAGTTATGAATATGAATCGGCAATAGCAAAAGATTTTTTTGTTTTTGTAAAGAGAGGCTCTGTTTATAAGGGTAAAAAACCTGTCCACTGGTGTCCTTCATGTATCACTGCCCTTGCAGAGGCAGAGGTAGAATATAATGAAAAAGAATCACCGTCCATTTATGTAAAGTTTAATCTTTTAGATAAACCAGACTTTTTAGAAACAAACAATGAAACATCTATCTTGATTTGGACTACTACCCCTTGGACATTACCAGCAAACTTAGCCCTTGCAGTCAATGAAGATGTCAATTATGCCCTCTTAGATACAGAAAAAGGCTTTATTATTATTGCTGAAGACAATATAAAATCCATTCACGAAAAGGGCATTATAACTGGTTCAGTAATCAAGGCCTTTAGTGGGAAAAAACTTGTTGGTTTAAAGGCTCAACATCCCTTTATAGATAGAAAGTCTATTGTAGTCTCAGGTGATTTTGTTTCCATAGGAGAAGGAACAGGCATTGTCCATATAGCGCCTGGACACGGTGAAGATGACTATGAGGTAGGTCTTAAACATGGTCTTGATATTTATGCCCCTGTAGATGATAGTGGTAAATTTACATCTTCAGTCAGCCAATTTCAAGGTCAGTTTGTCTTTAAGGCAAATGAGGCAATAATTGACTTGCTCAAATCAAAGGATATGCTCATAGGTGCAGAGAAGATCAAGCACTCTTATCCGCATTGTTGGAGATGCAAAAAACCTGTAATTTTCAGGGCAACTGCCCAGTGGTTTATATCTATGGATGTGAATAATCTTCGTCAAAACTGTATCAATGAAATCAATAATGTTAGGTGGATACCTGCCTGGGGCAAAGATAGGATTTATGGCATGGTTCAGACAAGACCCGATTGGTGTATATCAAGACAAAGGGCTTGGGGCGTCCCTATAACTCTTCTAACATGTGAAAATTGTGGTGCCTTTGTAAATGATGATTCCCTTTTTGGCAAGATTGTTGATCTTTTTGCAGAACAGGGGGCAGATGTATGGTATAAAATTGAAGTAGATGAACTTTTAGGTAGTAATTTTAAGTGTCCTACATGTTCAAATAAGACCTTCAAAAAGGAGACGGATATACTTGATGTCTGGTTTGATTCAGGTGTTAGTCACTCTGCAGTCCTTGAAAACAGTAAGATTCTCAAATGGCCTGCAGATATGTATCTTGAAGGGAGCGATCAACATAGGGGTTGGTTTCAGAGTTCCCTTTTAGCCTCAGTAGGAACAAGAGACAAAGCACCATACAGGACAGTCTTAACGCACGGCTTTACTGTAGATGGTCAAGGCAAGAAGATGTCTAAATCTATGGGTAATGTCATTGCCCCTCAAGAGGTGATAAAAAATCATGGTGCAGAAATAATTAGGTTATGGGTTTCTGCAGAGGATTATCAAGAAGATATAAGGCTATCAAAGGAGATTATCAACAGACTCACTGAAGCCTATCGCAAGATCAGAAATACTGGTCGTTACCTGCTCGGTAATACCTATGACTTTGATGGAAAGGATTATAGAAAACACCTTCTTGAGATAGACAGATGGGCAATGTCAAGGTTACAGATGCTTATTAAAAGGGTATCAAATTCTTATGAAAAGTTTGCCTTTTATGAAATCTATCATAGTCTCTATAACTTTTGTGTAAATGATATGAGTTCTTTTTATCTTGATATTTTAAAGGACAGGCTCTACACTTTTAAAAAGGACTCACCTCAAAGAAGGTCAGCCCAATGGGTATTACACAATGTACTTATAACAATGACCAAATTAATAGCACCTATCCTATCTTTTACTGCAGAGGAAATGTGGCAATATATAAGTTTTAAAGATGCTAAAAGTGTTTTCCTATCAACCTTTCCTACTGCTGATGAGTCTTTTATTGATGAAAGCCTTGAGAAGAATTATGAGGTTTTGATAAAGATCAGAGATGAAGTAAATAAAGCCCTTGAACTCAAAAGACAGGATAAATTTATTGGTAATTCCCTTGAGGCAAAACTCATTATCTATTGCCCTGATAATCATTACAATCTCTTAAATGAGAGGAGGGATTTCTTGAGATACCTTTTAATAGTATCTATGGTTGAAATCATAAAAGATAAAAAGCCAGACAATCAAAATGCATTTAAGGGAGAAAAGGTTGAAAACCTATTCATAATCGTAGAGAAGGCACCTGGAAAAAAGTGTGAGAGGTGTTGGAATTACAGCGAAAAGGTTGGCACCTTTAAGGATTATCCCGAACTATGTGAAAGGTGCTATTCTGTTGTTTTATGAACTTAAAACCATATCAAGCCTTTGTTATAGCCTTCATTGTTTATATAGTTGATCAAGTATCAAAGTTAGCAGTCAAGAGATTTGTCTCCCCTGCAGATGTTATAAATGTTACTCCTTTTTTGAATATTGTCTATTTAGAAAATGTTGGCTCTGCCTTTGGTATGTTTAAAACTCTTGGCAATACTTTTTTTGTGACTATTTCTGTGTTTGCAATCCTGTTTATTACTTGCATGATATTAAAAGACAAGGATAATCGCCTACCTTATTCCTTGCTACTTGGTGGTGCTATTGGCAATATGACTGATCGATTGGTATATGGTTATGTGATAGATTTTATTGATTTTTATGTAGGCAGGTATCATTGGTATGTTTTTAATGTGGCAGATTCCGCCCTGACCTGTGGAATAGTATTGATGTTAATAAATGTCTTTTTTGTAAAAAACAAAGGGGGAAGTTAATGTTTAAAACCAATAATAAATCAATCAATAAAATCAATGCCGATGTCCTTATAGTGCCAATTTTTGAAGACCTTGAGAATATTGAAATTGTCAGTGAAATGAATAATTCTATAAAAACTATCAAGCTACTCCATGATTCAGGTGAATTTAAAGGGAAAGAAGGTGAACTATCACTACTTCACCTCTCAGAGAGGGCATACAAGAGACTACTTCTTATTGGTCTTGGAAAATTAACTTCCTATTGTGATGAAACAAATTCATCAATCACTGCATTCCCTTACTCTGCTCAAGAAAGACTAAGGAGGCTTGGTGCAAAGACTTTTAAGTTTGCCAAGGAAAAGTCTTTTGAGATATTAGCTGTTCATAGTGAGCCTTTAAATCAAATAAAAAATATGACAAAATCACCACTTTATTATTTCCTTGAAGGTGGGCTATTAAGCACCTATGAATTCATAACTTATAAGACGAAGATAGACGGTAATAAAGCATTTAAGGAGATTATTATCCTTGATGAAGAGGTTGAGGTCTTTACAAAGAATTTATACTCAATTATTGAGACTTCACGACTAACAAGGGATTTGATAAACAGTCCTTCAAATTATGTTACACCTTTGTTTTTATATGAAAAAGTAAGGTCAATCAAGTCTCCCTATTTAAAAACAAAATTATTAACTGAAAAAGACTGCGAAAAACTGGCTATGAAGGGTTTTCTGTCAGTAGCAAAAGGGTCAAATGAAAGGTCTGCCTTTATCATTGCAGAATACAAAAAGGGTAAATCTGCACCTATTGTTTTGATTGGTAAGTCAATTACCTTTGATAGTGGTGGTATCTCAATAAAACCCTCTGAGGGATTAGAAAAGATGAGATATGATATGGCAGGAGGTGCAGTGGTTATAGGTATAATGAAATTTCTTACTGAGGTTCAGTTAGATGCTCATGTAATCGGTCTTTTGCCTGCAACAGAAAACATGCCTGATGGAAATGCCTATAAACCAGGCGATGTAGTAAAGATGATGAATGGGATGACTGTTGAGATTATAAGCACTGATGCAGAAGGCAGGATGACTATTGCAGATGCTATAACCTATGGAATAAAATATTACAAACCAAAATATGTTATAGACATAGCTACCCTTACTGGTGCTTGTGCAATAACCTTCGGTAATGAAATGATTGGTATGATGGGAAATAGTAATGAACTTATGACACTACTTAGGGATTCTGGAAATGAGACCTATGAAAGGGTTTGGGAGATGCCACTTTGCGATGAATTTGATGAGTATATCAAGAGCGACACTGCAGACATTAAAAATAGTGCAGGGCGAAATGGCGCTATGCTCACAGCAGGTTATTTTCTAAAACACTTTGCAGGCAATACTCCATGGGCTCATCTTGACATTGCCTCAACAGCATGGCTTGAAAAAGACAAACCCTATTTAAGTAAAGGTGCATCAGGTTCAGGGATGAGATTATTGATTGACTTTATAACAAGGCTCAAAAGGGATAAATGATAAGATACATATTCTTGACCTCATTATTTATTGCATTTCCAGAAATAGTTTATGCGTGGGGACCTATGACTCATTCTTACCTTGCTGGTGAGGTCTTAAAATACGGCTCCTTAATCCCCCATGAGGTGTGGATAATTATCAGCAATTTCAGACATGATTTCCTCTATGGTAATCTGATGGCAGATATAATAATAGGTAAAAAGTATATGCCAAAGGAAAAACAATCACACAACTGGGATTTTGCCTTTAACCTTATGGAAAAAGCCTCTGCTCCCTCGGAAAAGGCTTTTATGTATGGTTTTTTGTGTCATCTTGCAGCGGATACAGTAGCACATAGGGTATTGACCAAAGAAAAGATAGACCTTGAGCATACATGGATTGAATTTATGGCAGATACTTTTATAGGAAATGATTGTAGATTCAAGACGATAACCATAAAGAAGGCAGTTCAGCAGAGAAATGACCACTTTTTGAAAAAGGGAATTGAGCCTTTTATATTTTCATTTAACACAAATAAAAAAATCTTTAAGGGTTTTCTTATTGTTTCAGCTATTTTGAAAAAAAAGACAAAAAAACTAAACCATCAGATGCTTAAAGACCTTCATGACCAATCACTATTTAGAATGCTCAATGTCCTTACATTTAAAAAAGATTCCCC
>DUZI01000203.1 GCA_013349595.1 Nitrospirota bacterium | reverse complement strand
CTCAATGATTTTCTGAAATTCTTTGACCTTATAATCTTTTTTGATAGGGATGTCTTTGATGTCCTCAATTGACTTAATATCTCCAAGAAAATTTGAGATATTCATAAATGGTTTGGTTACATCGGAATCAATAAATCTCTTTATTACAATTGAAAGGACAAAAAGAGCAGTCAAGACAATGAGTATTTGCCAAAGGACATTCATCAGAATTGATGATACAAAATGGGCATAACTGACAAGAAAAAAAAGCTCCCAGCCTTTTGGTTTATTAAGTTCCATTGAAAAAGACAAATAAAGATTATTATTGATAATTATCATTTTGAGATCACTAAATGGAATCGAAAAAAACTTTTTTTCAAGTTCAAAACCAAGATTGTGACGACTTTCCATTAATTTTTTATCAGGGTGATAAATGACCTCGCCATTACCATCAAGTATGAAGAAAAAGCTCTCTGGTGAGAAATATTTATCCATAAAATCATTTACTATTGGGATGAAATAACTTAAATCTCGTTCTATGATAAGAAGACTACCATTGGGCAAGTCATAGATATTTGCTACAACAGACTTGCCTGTAAAGAGAGATTGATAGACATCTGATACAGGTCTCTTCTTATAGAAGTCAATTCTACTCATATCAAAATTAAGCATCCCCTTGTATTTACTTGAGGTCGCAGATACCACAAAACCTTTTTTTAGTATAAAAAAGTTGTCTTCATCGTTGATTAATTGCGACCACTCAAAAAAAGAGTTGATTCTTTCATCAAGCATTGAAAGTTTTTTTGAAATAGGAATAATTGAGTCGTTATATTTATTTAAGAAGTTTTCTGATAGATTAATAAACATATCTACTTTATGTTTAATATCGTGTAAAATTTTTTGCTTTTCCTTGTAATATCCAACAATACAAAAAATTATGGTAACCATTACCATTACGATAATGGTATATTTGATGAATATTTGCCTTAATCTATCGTATAGATTTAAAGATTCAAGCATAAATTAAAATAACTGTCCTTTTCTAATAAATCTACCCTTTTCAATAGTTATCAGATAAACAGGTCTGTTTATATCTCCGAATTGATCAAATGAAAGCTCACCACTTATAGTATTAAACTTTTTACTCAATAAAACCCTTTTCATCTCTTCTGAATTGACTTTCTTTACTTCCTTTAATACATCTGCAAGTATATATACCAGTTCATATGACCTCATTGATCGTGCTGGTGATGACTTTGGAAATTCCTTCATTAGATTATCTATGAATCTTTTATATCCTTCATTATCAAGTTGTGAGTCAATATAAGAAATTATGTTAATACCCTCTACCGCATCACCGCCAACCTTTAACAAATCATTCGTCTGAGCCCATATTGTAGCAATAAATTCACCTTTATAACCCAGTTTTCTTAGTTTTTGTGATAATATCCCTGTCATTATAACTTCTGTTAAAAAACAAACTGCCTTTGGATTCATCTTGACAATCTCATAAACTATTTCATCTAAATTATTAATATCCTTTGATTTTATAGTAAATATTTTGTCCCTTATACTAATTTTTTTCTTTGTTTCTTCATAAAACTCTTCCCCAAAAGATTGATTAGTAAAATCTATAATAAAGGCAACCGAGTCAATCTTTTTATTTTTTAAATGATTAGACAAGGCATTTCCATAAGAAACAGTGTCAACCGATGTTCTGAAAAACAGGTCATCTATATATGATAATTTCTTTGTTGCAGTAAAAGCGGTAATCAATAGGATATTTTTTGACATCACATAAGGATAGCTTGAAAGGGTTGTATCTGATTGAGAATGACCTATAATGGCAATCACTCCTTTATCAATGAGTCTTTTATCTGCCTCAAGTGCACCTTCTTTTGTCCCCTTGTCATCTTCAATTATAAGCCTCAAAGGTATTTTATTTATCCCGCCCTTTTGATTAATCTCCTCAACTGCGAGCATAGCACCATCTCTGATATATTCACCTGATAATCCACCAGTTCCACTAAGATTAATGGAAAGTCCGATTTTGTATTCCTTTTGTTTTAAAATATCACAAGAGAACAATAAAAAGATAGAAATCATTAGAAACAAGGACATTTTAATGACCATATTTTTCATATTGATGTTACCTCCTTATTATTTATAAAAGTAGTTGACCGATAGAAATTTACAAGTATAATTATATAATAGTAAATTTAAACCAATAAATAAATTATATATCTTTGATATAATTTTATTGCAATTTTAGTAAATTTTATTTTACTGAAAAGCTTTTTTTTTGAACAGATAAAAGATTTTAACTTTGAGATAATTGATAAGATCTCTATATTATGAGGCAAGATTTGATTAAGACCTAATTTTGCCTTCTATCTTTGGTAGGACTTCTGATAGGACTTTTTTATGAATTGTATCAACTTCTTCATCAGATAAGGTTTTATCTGTACTACGGTAACGAATATTGAATGCTACGCTCTTTTTCCCATCTTCAATACCCTTTCCTTTATAAATATCAAAGATGGCAACCTCTTCAATGAGATTACTTATAGAATCCTTGCAAGAATTTAAAAGATTAACTATTTTTGATAACTCAAGTGTATCGTCAACTACCACTGCAGAATCTCTTTCAATAAATGGAAATTGTGCAATAGGTAAAAAGGTAATCTTTTTAAACATAAGATTATTTATTATTTTATCAAGTAACAATTCAGCTGCTAATACCTCTTGTTTCAATATTTTAACAGATAGTTTTTGAATGACCTGCGGAGACAAAACACCAAAGTAGCCAATTTTCATGAATTTATTGTTCTCATGAGTCTTTATGAAAAGGTCAGCCGACCTACCTTGATGTAAAAAAAACTCTTTTGATCTTTCGAAATGAATTTCATCTATCCCAATATTTTTAAGTAATTTCTCTATAACACCTTTTAAAATATAAAAATCCTCTACATTGTCCTTATAGAGATACTTTTCCTTATCTTGGCAAAGTAATATGGAGATATGTCTTTCTTCAATTGGTAATTGTTTATCTTCAGTTTTTAGAAAAGTCCTTGCTATTTCGAAGATTCTAATGTCCTTGTTACCACGAGAAATATTATACACAAGGTTCCTTATGAGTGATGGAATAAGCATTGTTCTCATCATAGAATCTTCACTATTAAGTGGATTAAGTATATTGATAGTGTTTCTTTGTATATCTTCATTGTTTATATTAAACAAATCAAAATCCTGAGGCCCAAGGAAACTATAATTGATTGCTTCGTTGAAACCTTCATTTAATAGAAGTTCTCTACATTTTTTAATAATCTTATAGGTTACCTTTTTGGCTTCGCTGTCTTGAGAATGAATCTTTATAGGTGCAACTGGCAACAATGATGGTACCTTATCGTAACCATATATCCTTAATACTTCTTCTATCACATCTACATCTCTCGTCACATCACATCTACTTGATGGTACTTTGACAGTCAACTCATCTTCGCTACATTCAATCTCAAATGTAAGGGCAGATAAGATACGAAGGACTTCTTTTTTAGGTATTTCCATACCTATATAACGATTTATCTTATCAAAGCTCAATTTGATCTTTTGTTGCTTAAATCTCTTTGGATAAATATCTATCTTGCCATGGATTGTGCATCCACATAACTCTTTCATCAAATACGCTGCCCTATCAAGTGCCTTTTTCAATATTTTAATGTCAGCACCTCTTTCAAAACGATAGGACGACTCTGTTTTGATACCAAGTATCCTTGATGTATTTCTGATAGATTGAGGTAAAAACCATGCACTTTCTATAAAAATATCTCTTGTCTCTTCAGTAACTTCAGATGTGCTACCACCCATAATTCCAGCTAAGGCTATGGGAGAGTCAGCATCATTTATCAGTAACATCTGGTCTTGTAATATCCTTTCAGAATTATCTAAAAGTCTTATCTTTAAAGGTTCTAAGGTCTTTGTGACCTCTCCAGCTGTGGCAACTAATATTTTCTTCCCTTTCAATTTATTTAAATCAAAGGCATGAAGAGGATGGCCAAATTCAAGCAAAACATAATTTGTAATATCAACAACATTATTAATTGCCCTGATACCACAATTCATTAGTCTTTCTTGCATCCATTTTGGCGATGGAGCAATCTTTACACCTTTTACAATTCTGCCTGCATATCTATGACAAAGTTGAGTATTTATAATATCAACATTAAAATCAAGCTCTGTATTTTCTGCAATAAAGTCATGTTCAGGATATTTAAATTGACAATCATACAAAACAGAAATCTCTCTTGCTATGCCAAGATGACTAAGGCAGTCCTGTCTATTCGGAGTAACATTTATATCAATTATTGTGTCATCATTTACATTTTCAACTGCCTCAACTTCAAGCCCACACATGGTTAGTCTTTGAACAAGGTCATCAATGGGGGTATTGAAATTAGCATAATCTTTTAGCCAGTTGACTGATATTTTCATCAAAATTGCCTCAAAAACCTCAAGTCATTTTCAAAAAACAACCTAATATCATTTATTGAATACTTGAGCATTGTCAGTCTTTCAACGCCCATACCAAAGGCAAATCCTGTATAAATAGTTGAGTCATAAGAGACATTCTCAAAAACCTTTGGATGAACCATTCCTGCTCCAAGGACTTCAAGCCAGCCAGTTTCTTTACATATCCTGCAACCCTTACTTTCACAAATAATACAGCTAATGTCCACCTCAACAGATGGCTCTGTAAATGGGAAAAAACTTGGCCTAAACCTAATACCCACTTTCTGCCCAAAAAATTCCTTTAAAAAGGTCTCAATCACACCTTTTAAATGCCCAAAATTAATGTTTGTATCAACCATTAATCCCTCAACTTGATGAAACATTGGGGTATGACTAACATCAGAATCACAACGATAGACCTTACCAGGTGATATAAATCTTAAAGGTGGTCTATTTTTCTCCATTGTCCTAATTTGGACTGGAGATGTCTGAGTCCTCAAAACAATATCATCAGAAATGTAGAAAGTATCCTGCATATCCCTCGCTGGATGATCTTTGGGAATATTTAAAGCTTCAAAATTATAATAATCAGTCTCTACTTCTGGTCCCTCCTCAACTTCAAAACCCATAACTTCAAAAATATCTATGATTTCACTTAAAACTTGATTTATTGGATGGGTTTTTCCACTTGCAATGTATTTTCCACAAACAGTAATATCGAGAGATTCTCTTGATAGACGACTCTCTAATACTTTTTGTGAAAAAAGCAATTCTTTATCCCTTAGAGTTTCTTCAATAAAAACCTTTAATTCATTCAAAGCCTTGCCTGCTTTAGGCCTCTCATTAAGAGATAAGGAAGCAAGAGACTTAAGGCTTTCAGTAATCAAACCTTTACGACCAAGATACTTAACCCTTAAGATATTGATTGATTCAACATCATTTGCTGACTTTAATTCCTCACTGAAAAGCTCTTTAAGTGAACTACTCATTGTTGTTGGAGAATTAAGATATGGACTTTAAATTTTATGATGTCTTTACTCTATTGGCAAGCTCAGTAAAGGCTTTCATGTCATTAAATGCAATGTCTGCAAGAGCTTTTCTGTTAATACCAATTTTGAGTTTTGTTAGTCCGTTTATTAGCTGACTGTAAGTGATTCCACAAATCCTTGCCGCTGCATTTATCCTTGTAATCCAAAGAGACCTATATTCACGCTTTTTCAGCTTTCTGTCTTTATAACTGGCAAGTAAAGCTTTATCTACAGCTTCTGTAGCGACTCTATAAAGTTTACTTCTACCACCATAATAACCTTTAGCCCTTTTTAATATCTTCTTATGGTATCTTCTTGTCTTAAATCCGCCTTTTGCCCTTGGCATTTGAAGCCTCCTGAAAAATAGAATCAATTAATAAACAGTAATGATAATAAATATTAACGTTACAAGTCAATATAACCTTAAAATAGCGCGATAGGAAGGGCTGTTTCAGGATTTTTATAATCGACAGATTTTATTTATAATTTTGATTTATACATTTAAAACAATGCCTTATGACAAAGCCCCCTTAGGAACTTTTTTTATAAGGTGTCGTATAAAAATCCTTCACCAGCCCTTCCTATCTTACTTGCTGATTTTACTAAGCTTTT
>DUZI01000336.1 GCA_013349595.1 Nitrospirota bacterium | reverse complement strand
TAGTAAGGGCTGGTGTGGAATTTTTATACGACACCTTATAAAAAAAGTTCCTTGGGCTTTGTCATAAGGCATTGTTTTAAATGTATAAATCAAAATTATAAATAGAATCTGTCGATTATAAAAAGCCTGAAACAGCCCTTCCTAAGCGCTATTTTAAGGAATAAGGTCTTTTATTGGAAATTTTGATAATATTTTGTAAATCCCTAAATTTGTTAATAATATTTTACTTGATTTTTATTGGGATACCAGCATAAATGAAATAGACCCAATCTGAAATTACCGCTACTTTTTTATTCATTAAACCTGAGTAATTTCTAAATTTACGGGCTAACTGATTCTCTGGAACAATACCTAAGCCAACTTCATTTGATACAACAAAACATGGCTTTTTAATTCTCTTTAATTGGCTAACTAAATCTTCTATTGACTGTTCTATGGGATGGCAGTGGTATATAATATTTGATAACCATAAGGTTAGACAATCAATGATTATCTTTTCATATCTTCCTTCTATCTGTTTAATTAAATTTGCAATTTCTAAAGGTTCTTCATAGGTTTGCCATTGATTTGACCTTTGTTCTTTATGTCTTTTAATCTTTTCAGACATTTCTTCATCAAAGGCTTGAGCAGTTGCTATAAAAGCCCCCTTACCTTCAATAGATTCAGCTAATTTAAGGGCAAAGCTACTTTTCCCACTATTAGCGCCACCAATAATAAATGTTATCAATTATTAAAACTCCATCAAAAGATATTCTGCTTTTATATGGATTGATTGGATTAAGATTTAGTTAAATATTATGTACTAATGCTTTTAAGGATTTCGTCAATCTTTGAAAGAAATAATTTTACTGTAATTGGCTTTGATATATAATCATCAAATCCTTTAGATATGAATATGTCCTTGTCTCCTTTCATTGCATGGGCAGTAAGGGCTATTATTTTTGCATTCTTTGTCTCTTCCATTTCTCTTAATTTACTAACTACCAATAGACCATCCATTCCGGGTAGTTGGATATCAAGAAGTATTAAATCTGGTCTTTCTTTTTTTGCAATCTCTAATGCTTCTAATCCATTTGAGGCAGTTACATATTCATAGTTTGTAATAGATAAGATGTCAATAAAAAGCTCAAGATTGGATGGATTATCTTCAACTAATAATAATTTATAATGATTACCCATTTGTTTCTATCCTATTGCCTCCTTTAGCTTTTGCTTTTTTAAGCAGTTCATGAGACTTACTAAGCATATCATCAACTTTTACACTATCTTGAGGGAAAGTTAAAAGAGCTCCTGACGCAGTTAATTTGCTATAGGGCATTAAATCTGATTTATAGAAAGGATAATTCTCAAGATAAGCAATAAACCGATGAGCTACTGCAAATGCAGATTCTTTTGGTGTATTAGTCAGGATGATGGCAAACTCATCAATACCATACCTCACTACAATATCAGAACCACGGACAGATTTCCTAAGAAACTCAGCATATTTTTTTATTAGCATATTAGCCTTTTGAATACCACTAATCTTAACATAATCAGTAAAAGAATCAATATCTATAATTAGAAGTGAAAAAATGCTTTTATATCTAAAGCCTCTATTTATCTCCTGAGCAAGTCTTAATTGGAAATAAGAATTATCAAAAAGACCACTTACCTCATCATACAAACCAGCCCTATGTGGATACATAAGCTCAAAATCTCTTATTGATCTAAGAATATCATCACTACTAAAATGGCTTTTTTGCATTATCTTTTTGACTTTGCCTGCAAGTTTCAACCTATCATTTATGGTAAGTTCTTTGGCAGTAAATATTATTATAGGGATCAGGCTTGTTTCAGGTTTGCTTTTTAATATATGAGATACCTCAAAACCATTTATATCAGGCATCATTATGTCAAGTATAATAAGGTCAGGTAAACTTGTGATAGCAGATTCTATACCCTTTTTACCTGATGAAGCAGTAATTACATTATAGTCTACTGTTTGAAGAACTTCCTTTAAATATTCAAGGGTATCTTCATTGTCATCAATACATAGAATAGTGGTCTTTTTATGAAGTCTTGATTTTATATTTAATTCATTTAACTTATCTATAAGTAATTTTCTATCAATTGGTTTTACTAAAAAATCTGTTGCCCCAAGTGCAAATCCCAATTCTTTGTTATCAATTATTGAATAGATTATTACAGGTATGTTTTTTATGTCTGGATCAGACTTTATCTCCTGCAGTATATCCCATCCATCTTTATTTGGCATCATTATGTCAAGTATAATTGCAAAGGGTTTTAATTCCTTTATTTTAGGTATAGCTTCTGCTCCGTTAAAAACATGAGAAAGCTTATAGCCTTCATTTGACAAATGCAAAGATATAAGTTCTGATGTACTCCTGTCATCTTCTATTATCATTATTAGCGGATAGTCATTTCTTCCTCTCGCAAGTTCTGATAAATATTTATTTAAATCTTCTTCATCAACAAATAATCTCTCTTCTTCAGTAGATTTGCATATTGAGTTAATATCGAAAATAGGTAATATCACAGTAAATATACTACCTTTATTTTCTTCGCTTTCAACTCTTATCTCTCCACCATGAAGCTCAATGAGTCTTTTTGTCAGAGACAAACCAAGACCTGTCCCTTCATATCTTCGAGATAAATTACTATCAACTTGTTCGAATTCAATAAATATCCTTTGTAGATCTTCTTGTTTTATACCTATGCCATTATCTTTCACAATAATCTCCAAGTAGTTAAGATTATTTTCATGTTTTTTAGTATTTTTTGCAGGTTGATTTTTAATTTGACTAATAATTACTTCTATTGAACCACCATCATCAGTGAATTTCACAGAATTAGATAAAAGATTATAAAGTATCTGTTTGAACTTAATCTTATCAGCAGTTAAAAAGTCTATATCAGCATTTTTTAAGATAGTGAGTTTTTGATTTTTTTTGTCTATTAAGTATTTCATAACAGTCTCAACCTCTTTGATTGCCTGATAAGGGTCAAAGGTCTCATAACAAAGCTCCATTTTGCCTGATTCAATCTTGGCAATATCAAGAACATTATTGATAAGTTGTAAGAGGTGATTCCCTGAATTGTTTATATTTTGAATATATCTCTTTTGTTTTTCAGTTAAAGTCCCAAATATCTCATCTAAAAGCAAATCGGAAAAACCAAGGATAGAATTTAAGGGGGTTCTCAATTCATGGCTCATTGTTGCAATAAACTGACTTTTGAGCTTACTGGACCTTTCAAGTTCTCTATTTGCCTTTTGCAAATCAAGTGTCCTTTCAATTACTTTTTCTTCAAGACTATCATTAAGTTTTTGTAGTTCTATATTCCTTTCTTCAATTGTTTGTAAAAGCCTTTTTTCATGAGTTATGTCTTTACTAATCCCAACAGTACCTATTATCTTGCCATGCTCATTTCTTAAAATAGATAAAGTAATACTTGCTTCAATAGTTGTGCCGTCTTTCTTCTTCAACAGTGTGTTATAATTTGAGACAAAAGACTCCTGCTTTATTCTTTCAACAAGTGCCCTCCTTTTTTCTGGTTCTACCCATAATGATTCAATGGAAGAACCAACTATTTCATCTTTACTATATCCTAACAATCTTGTCCCTGCTGGATTAAATTCAACAATCCTACCGTTTAAATCAGCAGCGATTATCATATCTGCAGAATTGATGAGAATATTATTGAGATAATTTGTAGTTGTTGTTAATTCCTCAATGAGCTTAAACTTTTCAATAGCATGTGCTGCCTGAATACCAACAAGTGTTATAAATTCTATTTCTATTCTTGTCCAATTTCTTGGCTTAAAATCATCAAGATACAGTATACCTACTACCTTTTCTTCTGTATACAAAGGCACTGCCAATATGCTCTTGACCCCTTCATTAATTAATATTTTATTGTCAACATATTCATGTTCTTCAATATTATTAATAACAGTAGGTATCTTCTTTTTAAGTATGTTGTCAGTAAGACCACCAGGACGTCTATGCCATTCGGTCACTTTGTTAAATTCAGAAGAAAAACCGTGAGTTGCCCTCAACATCAAAAGCCCTAAAGATTCTACATACAATACTACGCTTCCCGCCTTAACCTTTAAACACCTACAAGATTCAATAAGTATTGTATTAAGGGCATCATCAAGATTAGAAGAAGCAGTTATTGCTAATCCAATGCTATAAAGTTCCTTTGATTCTCTGAGGAGTTCTTTTGTTTCTGTTTCATATTTTTTGCTCTTTTTAAAGATAGAATTCAGAAATAATGAACCTTCATAGTTTATTATCTCTGATTTAATTGTTTCATTAGAGAGTTTATTTTTAATCTCTTTGTCCTTTGAATAATTAATCACAATATCTACTTCAAAATCTTTTATTGCATTAATATCTCTAAAGATAGGGATGTTGTATGGAGATTGCAAGGAAAATGGATTATAAGATAACCAAAATATGGCAACTATTCTATAACCTTCTTGATCATAAAGATGCTTTACAAATTCAATAAAATCATCATCTGACCCAATAAGAATTATACTCTTATATTTTTTTTCAGTATTCATCTTGAGATATTATATACCTATCTATAATGGCTTGTAAAATTAAAAAACCCGCTTAATGCTTTTAAAAAAAATAAACGGGTTTTTCAGTCTAAAAAACTTTATCTTTTAAGTTTGTTATTTTTTACCTGCGATCATTATCCTTGTTGTAGCTCTTTGTAGTGCTGCATTTGCACGGGCAAAATCAATATTTTCTTGTTGTTTTAACCTTTCTTCTGCCCTCTTCTTAGCCTCCATTGCTCTATCAATATTAATATCCTCTGACCTCTCAGCGCTATCTGCAAGAACAATTACTTTATCAGGCGCTACCTCTGCATAACCAGAATTAACAAAAAGATACTCTGTTTTATTGCCATTTCTAATCTGCATTGCACCTATCTGAAGTGTTGTAATAAGATTTGCATGACCAGCAAGGACACCAAACTCTCCTTCCGAACCAGCTATGGTAATCTCTTCAAAATCTTCACTTACTGTTATTCCATAAGGTGTAACCACCTCAAGTCTTGTCTTATTTTCCATTTTGTCTCTCCAGAGTGAACCTTATTTGTTCCATCCGAGTTTTCTTGCATTCTCTTCTACTTCTTCAATCGCTCCAGCCATATAGAATGCCTGCTCAGGGACATCATCATAATGTCCATCAGCAATAGCATTAAAGCCTCTTATGGTATCTTCAAGCTTGACATATTTCCCAGGTCTGCCTGTAAATACCTCAGCTACATGGAACGGTTGACTAAGGTATCTTTGTATTTTTCTTGCACGGGAAACAGTGATCTTATCATCTTCTGATAGTTCTTCCATACCAAGAATTGCTATGATGTCTTGAAGTTCTTTATATCTCTGTAGTATTGATTGAACTTTACGAGCTACTAAATAGTGCTCCGTACCAATGACCTTTGGATCAAGCGCCCTTGATGTAGAATCAAGAGGGTCAACAGCAGGATAAATACCAAGCTCTGATATTTGTCTTGATAAAACGACTGTCCCATCAAGATGGGTAAAGGCTGTTGCAACTGCAGGGTCAGTAAGGTCATCAGCTGGGACATATATTGCTTGCATTGATGTGATAGAGCCTTTCTTTGTGGTTGTAATCCTTTCTTGTAATGCACCCATGTCGGTCCCAAGATTTGGCTGATAGCCGACAGCAGAGGGCATTCTTCCAAGTAAGGCCGAGACCTCTGATCCAGCAAGAGTATATCTAAATATATTGTCAATAAATATGAGCACGTCTTGTCCTTGATCTCTAAAATATTCAGAAGCCGTAAGTGCTGTAAGAGCGACCCTTAATCTTGCTCCAGGTGGCTCATTCATCTGTCCATAAATAAGAGCAACATTATTAACAACACCCGATTCTTTCATCTCCCTATAAAGGTCATTACCTTCTCTTGTCCTTTCACCAACACCTGCAAAAACTGACACACCACCATGTTTTAAAGCTATGTTATGTATCATCTCCATAATAACAACTGTCTTGCCAACTCCTGCACCACCAAACATTCCCATCTTACCACCTCTTACAAAGGGGACAAGCAGGTCAAAAACTTTAACACCAGTCTCGAAAACCTGTGTTGT
>DUZI01000265.1 GCA_013349595.1 Nitrospirota bacterium | reverse complement strand
ATCTTGATAGGACTGAGTCGTTATAATCTCTGTGAGATCATCTTCAAGACGATTTTTAAAATCCTTTAAAAAGGCAACGGATTCTTCAGGTTCTCTGAGATTTCTTATATGATTAGCTAACTCATCCATGTTTAGAATATACTTCTCAACTATACCCATAGTTTTATTGGCAGCCTCTTCAGTCTTTTCTATAACAAAGTGTAGTTTATCTACAGCATCAGGCATATCTGTAGTTGTCAAATCCTTGAGTTTAGGGTCAACTGCCTCTTTAAAGCTCCTTATTGAGTCATGGAGCTTCCTCGTAATCTTGCCTACCTCCTTAAACAAATCACCCTGTCCATTTTGTATTATTGCTTGAATGGCCAAATCTGCGTTGTCATAATCACCTACTGCTATTGCATCCATAAATTTAAGCATGTCATCAAAGAGGGCATATCGTGGATCGTGCATGTCAATACCTCTCTTCTCAAAAAAGTCTTTGGCATCCTTTATCTCTTTGACCGTTACAGTCCCTCCTATCGTCTCAATCTTTTTAGTAACCTCTACCTTATCAGCATCGGCAGTCCTTTCAACCTCAAAAACCTCATCATCAAAAAGGCTCATATCTTCAGTTGGTATAAGTTTTTTTGTATCAAGTAATACTATCAGCCTATCATTGACCTTAGCCACACCTTGAACTTGGTCAATCTGTGTCTTCATAAAATTTTCTGCAGGCTCAATCTCTGATTCCAATATTGAGACTACCCCTGTAATCCCATCTATAAGAACACCAAAGGTAATCCTTCCACTTGATACGACAATTACCTTTTCGCCAACCTCATCATCCCCAACATTCATAAGTCTTTTTAAATTTACTATTGGTATTACTTTGCCTCTAAGATTTGATATGCCCTCAATATAATAAGGTGCCTGTGGTAATTTTGTAATTGAAGGTCTGTTGATTATCTCCTGAACCTTAAGTATTGGTATCGTGTATTCATTATTGCTCATCATAAACCCAATGTATTGCATATTTTCTCTCCTATTTTTTATCTATTTCCTGAAAACATACTTCTTGCAAGTATTGCAAAATCAAGTATCAAAACTACCCTGCCATCACCAGTAATAGTAGCCCCAAGTATTCCGCACTCTTCTGATTCAATTCCACTTATGGTCTTTATAACTACCTCTTCTTGTCCCAATAACTCATCTACAGCAATACAAAATCTCTTGTCTCCAACTGTTGCTACAAGGACATAAGTATTGTCCCTTTCATCGATCAAGCTTGCCCCTTTTACACTCAATATACTTGCCATTTCAAATAAAGGAAGCACTTTGCCTCTTATTGTTAGCACCTTTTGCCTTGTAACATCTTTTATATCGTTCCTCTTAACCCTCAAGGTCTCTTCAATCATCGATTGAGGGATGGCATAGAATTCCTTTCCTATCCTTACCATCATTGCTTGAATTATGGCGAGTGTTAAGGGAAGACTAATCCTAAAAGTGCTTCCCTCATCTTTTTTGGTTATTACCTCTACAAAGCCATTAAGCTTTGCCACATTGGTCTTTACTACATCCATCCCAACGCCTCTTCCGCTAAGTTCTGTGGAGACATCTTTTGTAGAAAAGCCAGGCAGGAAAATAAGATTTACCGCATTCTCATCGGACATCCTTTGTCCTTCCTCTTCTGTAATCAAACCCTTATTAATTGCCTTTCTTTTTACTACATCCACATCAATACCTTTACCATCATCAGAGACCTCTATTACAATAAGCGTTCCCTTCTGATAAGCACTTATTATTATCCTACCTTTTTTTGGTTTGCCCTTTGCTTCACGCTCTTCAGGTGATTCAATGCCGTGGTCAATAGAGTTCCTAATTATATGAACCATTGGATCACCAATATTTTCATTTACAGTCTTATCAACCTCTGTATCTTCACCAAAAATCTCAAGATCTATCTCTTTGCCGAGATTCTTTGATAGGTCCCTTACCATCCTTGGAAACTTACCAAAAACCTTCTGAATAGGCTGCATTCTAATCTTCATAACAGCAAGCTGTAAATCTGAAGTAACCCTATCAAGAAATCCTGTTGTCTCAAGGAGTCCTTCCACATTTGGATCACCAGAGTAGCTTGTATCAAGCTTTGCAGCAAGGTTTAAAAGCCTGTTCCTCGCAAGGACTATCTCACCTGCAAGATCCATTACCTTGTCTATCCTTGTAACATCAACCCTGAGATTCTGAACGACTTCTTTGTCTTTTTGTATTTGCTGCTGTTGGTCTTCTTGAGTGGGAGCAACAGGTGGTTTTGGTTTTTGAGGGGGTGGTTCCTTTTGGTACTGCTCCTTAACTGATTCATGAATTGTCACTGCTTCAGGCGTGATTTCAGGAACTGTACTCTTTTCAGTAGGAGCATCTTGACCTTCCTCCTGCATTGACACAACAGGAGATTCTTTTTTCTCTTCAATGGATTTTGATTCACCAGTCACTGCTGTCTCAAGGGCTGTGTCAAGCTCAACAAGTAGCTCAGAGGTGTCTTCTTCTACATTATCTTTTAGTTTTATATGAGAAATAAGCAGTCTTAAGGTATCTACACTCTTTAGTATTACATCCATAAGGTCTCTTGATAGAGATATCTCTCCATCTCTTAATCTTTTCATAATACTCTCTGCCCTATGGGCTACATCTACAATGTTTTGAAAACCAAGAAAACCAGCAGCGCCCTTAAGAGTGTGCATACCTCTGAATATTTCATTAAGCAAATCTTTGTCATAACCCCTTGTCTCAAGTTCCACAAACATGGGGTCAATTCTTTCAAGGGTCTCCTCTGCTTCTGTGACAAATTCGCTTATTATCTCATCCATCTCATCAGACATGACTTATCCCCCTGCTTTAAGAGTCTTTCTCTTATCTGAAATTTTCTCCAGCTTCTCTTTTAAAACCTCAGCTGTAAAAGGCTTGACAATATAATTATCTACCCCTGCCTTAATCGCCTCTATAACTTTTTCCTTTTCTGCCTCTGCAGTAACCATCAAAAAAGGTGTGTCTTTCAGTACAGGGTCCTGACGAATCTTTCTTATAAGGTCTATGCCCTCCATATTGGGCATATTCCAATCTGATACTACAAGCCCATAACCACCAGTCTTTAATTTTTGAAATGCCATGAGCCCATCTTCTGCTTCGTCTATATTATCAAAACCAAGCTGTTTGAGAAGATTTTTGACTATCCTCCTCATTGTAGGGAAGTCATCAACAACAAGAACTCTAAGACCTACATTAAACATTGCCACCACCTCCTGAAGTAAAAAATTTTTTTAGTATTTTTTTAATACTTGAATTTATTTGTTCTGCGTTTGTTGGTTTAACAAGATAATCATCCACCCCTGCATCATAGGCTCGTTTCTTCTCCTCTTCATCTGCCTCAGTGGTAACCATAATTATGGGAATACTTGATGTGGATGAATCACCTTTTAGATTTTTAGTAAACTCTATACCATCCATGTATGGCATATTCATATCAGTTACAACAAGGTTTACATTTTCCGTCCCTACCTTTTCTATACCCTCAAGTCCGTTTTCTGCCATAACAACCTCATGTCCTTTTCCCTTTAAATAGAGACTTAAGAGTTTCCTCGTTGTTTTATCATCATCTACCACAAGTATTTTCATAATAAAATGCTCCTTATCTTATAGAAATTTATACTTCTAAATCTTTTGATAAACAATTACTTTATTTATAACAATAGGCTTTAAAGCCCTCGTAATGTTGTGAAGGCTCTCAGAAGTACCTACAAATAAATAGCCCTTTGGTCTAAGGGCATCATACATAAGTGATACTGCCTTTTGTTTTGCCTTTTCATCAAAATATATAAGGACATTTCTACAAAAAATAATATCCACTCCCCTGATTGATCTCGTTTCCTTGTCGTCTAATAAATTTATCTTCATATATTTTACTAACATCTTTACTGTGGTAGAGATGGCGTAGTTATTATTTGTATTGGTAAAATATTTTTTCAAATAAGCCTCTGGGATGTTTCTAATAGCGTATGAACCATAAACACCATTTCTTGCTGATGCAAGGACAGACTCGCTAATGTCAGAGGCATAGACCTCTTTTTTAAATCCAGCAAGTTCAGGTCTTTCAAGAAGTGTAATTGCAATTGTATAAGGCTCCTCACCTGTAGAACTTGCAGCAGACCAAATCTTAATATCCTTTCTATTTGAGGCAGTATTTTCAGCAATAATCTTTGGTATTAAATCATTTGAGACTACCTCAAAGTGTTGAGGTTCTCTGAAAAAAAATGTCTCATTGGTGGTGACTAGGTCAAAGAGTTTTGCTATTTCTGCCTTATCAATACCTGATTTTATAACATAAGCATAATCATCATATCCCTTGAGACCTTTTTCTTGGACTCTCCTGCCAAGTCTGTTTTCAAGAAAATACTTCTTGTTATCAGGTACAAATATTCCACTTTTTTCATAAATATAATCCCTAAGTTGTTTAAAGACCTCTTGAGTCATAGGAGTTGGAGCATTCATAGATAATTGATAACCTCCTCTGCCTTTTCTCTAATCTCTGGATTACTATGCTCTCTTAATTGAAAAAGTGCTTCGTAAGCCTCTTGCCCTCCTATTAACCTGAGATAGTCAATAGCCGCTATTACTATTGGGTTAAAATTATCATTGAGCATTTTTTTAATTATTTCAATGTCAACATTATTACCACAAGATAAAAGAATAGATTGAAGTGCATAAAATCTAACCCAATCATCGTGGTCATTTAAGGCATCAAAGATTTCCTGACAACAGCACTCCATCTCTGCAATTCCAACTAGCGCTGATTTTCTTATCTCTGGATCTGGATCTTTTAAAAAACTAATCAATAACTCCATTAATTCAGCATCTTTAAGTTTACCAAGAGTCATTATTGCAATCACCTTTACTTGCTTATCAGGATCTCTTGCAAGTATTTTTAAAGTCTCTACATCTCTAGCATGTTTAGCTATGGCATGTCTTATATTTCTTGAATAGGAAGTTACATCAGAAAGGAAACTTTGGTGGTCAATCTTTATAAGGGACAAGACCATACATTCTAATATATCAAAATACTTTTCATGTTCAAGCATTTCAATAAGCGGCACAAAGGCTTCCTTTGCCTGCATAATTCCAAGTGCATTTACAGCGGACTTTCTTACATGAGAGTCTACATCTCGCCTTGTGACCTCAAGCAGTGGTTCTACTACCTCTGGTTCAGCAATATGAGCCAAAGCACCAACTGATGCCTTTCTTAAGTCTCTTCTCATGTCTTCAAGATACGATATTAACTTGGGAATAGCTTGTTTAGATTTAAGCTCTCCGAGCAACTCTATTGTGAGTGCCTTGCCTCTAAACTTGATCTCTTGTGAGTCCAATATTTGCAGCAATTCTTCTTCAGGCTGAATATTAAGCAAGGTATTTTTAATAAGGGGAATTTTATCTTCATTTTCAGGCAATGAAGGATCTAAAGAACCCGCTGTATCTATGAGTAGATAAGTAGCCTCTTTACACTTTGCGTCTGCCATGCCTTTTAGGGCTATTTCTTTATCTTCCCAATCACCTTCTTTAAACATACTGATGAGGTGATTACAGATATTTTGAAGATTTGGAGGGAGGCCAATTTGTATAAGACTTTTTATGACAGGAACCTTTAGTTCATCAGATGCATGTTTAAGAAATCTCATCAAAGGCTCAATTGCCTCTACAGAACGGAGTCTGCCCAATGTTTCAATGGCAGCATAGATGAGTGCCTCTGATTCAACATTAAGGAGTTTGGCTATCTCAGGCACTGCCTCAGTCGCCTGTAAATCCCCTAACGCCTCAAGCACAGAAAAACATACCCATTCCTCATCTTGTAGAGTCTCTATCAAGTTAGGAATTGATTCTTTGTAATTCAATTTTCCAAGGCTCTTTGCTGTTGCAGCCCTGACATTTGCATTAGAATCCTTTAAAAATGGAAGTAATTTATCTACTTCTACACCTTCTTTGATATCACCAAAAAGGTCAATGGCAAACTTCCTAATATCATCGTCTTTATCTCTTAAAAGTGTATAAAGAAGTGGAACTGCCTTGCCTCCAATTGAGGTTATTATAATTAATGCAGTGTTTCTAAGGAGGGCATTTTCTCTTAGAAGGGGGATTGTCATGTAGGCTACCTCT
>DUZI01000237.1 GCA_013349595.1 Nitrospirota bacterium | reverse complement strand
GCAATTGGTAGATTTGAAGGGCTTTTAGCAAAATATCCAAACTATAAAAATACCGACCAAACACTTTATCTATTGGGGATTTCATACAAAAGCTTGAAAAAAATCGAAAAGGCTAAGACAATTTTTAAAGAACTTATTCAAAGGTTCCCCGATAGCAGATTCACTGAAAGGGCTAAAAAAGAAATTTAATGTCTGTTTACTACCCTGTTTTTCTTGATTTAACTGAAAAGGACTGTCTTGTGGTAGGAGGGGGAAAGGTGGCAGAGCGAAAGATTTTGTCATTGTTAAAAGCAAAGGCAAAGGTTACTGTAATAAGTGAAGAAATAACAAGACTATTAAAAAGAAAAAGTGAAAAAGGGCAAATCAAGTTTATTCAAAAAAAGTTTCAGATTGAAGATATAAGAGATTTTTTTGTTATAATCGCAGCAACCTCTGATCCAGAGACAAATAGATTGATATCCCAAAAGGCCCCTTTTCTTGTAAATGTTGTTGATAATCCTTCAATTTCAAACTTTATAGTCCCATCAATATTAAGCAAAAAGCACCTCACTATTGCCATATCAACGGAAGGTATTAGCCCAGCACTTTCAGCCCAGATAAAAGAGGATTTAGATATATTGTATGGAAAAGATTTGCCTGTCTATCTTAGGTTTCTGAAGGGTTTTCGCCAAAGGGTTTTAAAAGAAATAAAAGATGCCAAAATTAGAAGAAAGATTTTGACCGATGCAGTTTCAAAAGACCTCTTAAGGATTTTGAAAAAAGAGGGTTATGAAAGGGCAAAGTATATAGTCCTTTGCCACTTAAAGAGGTTATTGTGAAAGACATAAGGATTGGGGTAATTGGTTTAGGCTATTTAGGTAAGCATCATGCAAGGATACTATCTCAGTTAGAAAATGTCTCTTTGAAAGCCCTTATTGATGAAGACTTTAGTATTGCAGAAAGTTTATCAAGTCAATATGGAGGTAAAGCTTTTAATGATTTTCGTGATGCAATAGAGTTAGTTGATGCCTTTGTAATTGCTACACCTACTTCAAGCCATTACAGTATAGCCAAAGAGTGTCTAAGGCAGAGTAAACATCTCTTTATAGAAAAACCTATTACTTTAAATTCAAAAGAGGCGCAGGAACTCATCACACTTTCAGAATCTATGGGTCTGATTATACAGGTTGGTCATATTGAGAGATTTAATCCTGCCTTTATTTATGCAAAAAAGAGGATAAAAAATCCCCTTTACTTTGAATCAGAAAGGCTATCGCCCTACATAGAAAGGGCAATAAATATAGATGTATCCCTTGACTTGCTTATACACGACATTGACCTGATTTTAACTATAATGAGAGAAAAAGAACTTAACACTACTATTAAAGAAATATCAGCAGAAGGCCTATCAATGGTCAGCCAAAAAACAGATTATGTCCTTGCAAAGATAAGATTCAATTCCCCTGTCACTGCTGTTTTAAAGGCAAGCAGGATAGCTCAAGATAAGCGTAGAGAGATGTATATTTATGGGGTTGATTCTTATCTAATTCTTGATTTTTCAAGGCAGAAGGTTACGGAGTTTAATCCAGAAGATAAGACCTTTAAGGATATTGACCTCAATAATAATGAAGAACCCTTAAGGGTGGAGTTATCAAGTTTTATCCATTCAATAATGAATAATTTACCGCCAATTGTTACTGCACAAGAGGCATTACAGGCATTGCAGATTGCAGAGAGAGTAAATCAATTAACAGGAGCATAATTGCCAATGATACCGATGATAGACTTAAAAACAAATTATAAATCTATTAAAGAAGAACTGCTTATTGAGATAGAGGAGGTGCTTGAGAGTTCTCAATTTATTCTTGGCAAAAAGGTTTCTCTTTTTGAACAAAAGTTAAAGGACTTCCTCTCTGTCAATAATGCACTTACTTTGGCTTCAGGGACTGATGCCCTTCACTTTGCCATAAAAACTCTTGGGATAAAGGAAGGTGATGAGGTTATAACCACACCATTTACCTTTTTTGCAACTGCTGAATCTATCATATATGTGGGTGCAAAACCTGTCTTTGTTGATATTGATGGTGATACCTTTAACATTAATACTGATTTAATTGAAGATAAAATTACTGATAAAACAAAGGCTATAATTGTAGTCCACCTTTTTGGTAATCCGTCAGAGATGGATAAGATTATGGATATTGCTAAAAGACATAATCTAAAGGTAATTGAAGACTGTGCCCAGTCTTTTGGTGCTTCTTATAAAGGCATAAAGACTGGCACTTTCGGTGATGCAGGCTGTTTTAGTTTTTATCCAAGCAAAAACCTTGGAGCTTATGGAGATGGAGGTTTGATTGTTTTCAGGGATTCCCTTATTTATGACGAACTTAAAAGGTTGCGAAATCATGGTTCTTTGGGTGGATATATACATGAGAGTATTGGCTATAACAGTCGCCTTGATGAGATTCAAGCAGCAGTGTTGTTAGTCAAGCTAAAATACATAATAAAATATAATGAAAACAGAAGAGCCTGTGCCTTTCTTTATAATGGCCAACTATCAAATCTTGATAGTATCAAGGTGCCTTATTACAGTCCTGATGCATATCATGTATTTCATCAATACACAATAAAAAGTCCTAAAAGAGATTACATACAGAAAATACTCAAGGAAAATGAAATCTCCTCTGTTGTCTATTATCCCATACCCCTTCATCTTCAAAAGGCTTTAACTTATCTTGGGTATAAAGAAGGGGATTTTCCAATGGCAGAGTCTGTATCAAAAGAGGTGCTTTCTCTTCCCATTTATCCTGAACTTAAAAGTGACGATATTATTAAAATATGCAAGGTGATTTCTCAAGCCCTCTAATCTCTCTTGCCCTGCCTCTTGGTAGTTTTCATGGTTGGGGTATATGCGGAAAGTTTTTAGTCAAGGAACTTTCTAAGCTAACAAAGGTAATTGCAATAACCGATACACTTAAATTTGAGAATATAAACGATGAACTTGAATATAGATTTTTGAAGTCAAAGGTTATTAATCAGGAAGACTATCAGAAAATAAAACAATCCTCTGCCGTTCAATTACAAAATCCGCTAATACAATCAATAGTCGGTAACACCTTTGTCCCCTTAATGCCAAACCTGAAGGGAACTATTAATCTTGGTTATACATTCTTTGAAGAAAATATTCTGTCAGAGGAGTTTATAAACAATGCAAGGTCATATTTTGATTTTATCGCAACAGGGTCAAGTTGGAACGAAAAGGTGTTGAGGAATTATGGTATAAGCAATGTCAAGACTGTTATACAAGGGATAGACCCTGCCTTTTTTAATCCCTACCATTCAGAAAAGGATTTCTTTACAGATGCCTTTGTCATCTTTTCAGGTGGTAAATTTGAGTTACGAAAGGGTCAGGATTTGGTTATCAGGGCATACAAGCACCTTCAGGATAGATTTAACGATGTAATGTTGATTAATTGTTGGCAAAATTTTTGGCTTGATAGTTTCAACACAATGACAGTATCAAGGCACATAAGATTTACACCTTCAGGTTCTTCTGATACAAATGCCATTAATCAGATATTAATTGATAATGGAATAGACCTCAAAAGGGTTATAACCTTACCAACTACTCCAAATGTAATGATGGCAAAAGTCTATAAAAATACTGATATAGGATTATTTCCAAATAGGTGTGAAGGAGGGACAAACCTTGTTATGATGGAATACATGGCTTGTGGCAAGGCAGTTATAGCCTCTTATAATACTGGCCATGAAGACATACTTACAGAATCAAATTCTATAAGGCTCCTAAATATGTCTGAATTAAATATCTCAAGGGGGAACAGATTGGTTGCTAAATGGTATGAACCTTCTATAGATGAAATTATTGCTAACCTTGAGGAGGCTTATTATAATAGACAAGCCTTAAAGCCCATAGCTAAGCAATCGGCACGGGATTTAAGTAAAAAGACCTGGCAAGCATCTGCAAAAGGCTTCTATAACATTATCATCAATCACAACTAACCCTTGGATAGAGATAATCAAAGTATCATTGAATTTAGAGAAAACCCAGAAAGAGACGAAGCAATATTCAAACTTGGTCAATACTATGAGGATAAAGGGTTATTTCATAGGGCATTAAAGTGTTATCAAAGGGCAATTGATAAGTCAAAAGGCAATCCAATATATCTTATAAAAAAGGCAAAAATGCTTGCCTATCTTAATTGCCACACAGAGGCAATTAGTCTCATACAACCTTTAAGCGAGTCAGAACACCATGACGCCTTTATACACAGTGAGCTTTCATTAATCTATAAAAAATTAGGACAAACTGAAGAGGCTATCAGGCATATTAAGGAAGCAGTCTTTTTAGATTCAAAAAATCCTCAATATTATTTACAACTTGGCGATTTGTTTCACAAAAAAGGCTACATTAACGAGGCAATCCTTTCCTACAAACAAAGCTTATTTTACAATGACAATAATTGTATCACTCTAAACAATCTTGCTATTTCATGCAAAGACAATCACCAGCTTGAAGAGGCAATTGATAACTTTCAGAGGGCTTTATCGTTATGTCCTGATGAACCTTATATACACTTTAATTATGCCCAATGTCTTCTCCTTTCAGGTAATATGACAGAGGGTTTTAAAGAATATGAGTGGAGACTAAAAAAGGACGATTATAAAAATTATCTTAGAGATTACCAAAAACCCTATTGGCGTGGAGAATACTCAAATTCAACTATTGTTATATTTGCAGAACAGGGTTTTGGTGACACTATACATTTTGTCAGGTATATCAACCTTGTAAAAGAAAGAGGGCTTAAGGTAATCCTTCTTTGTCATGAGGAATTAAAAGAATTGTTTATGGCACTGCAAGGACTACAGGGGGTTTATTCCTTTCAGGAGGCCTTGCCAGAATTTGATTTGCAATGTCCTATCCTATCTTTACCTTACATATTCAAGACCACTCTTGATACAATCCCAGCAAAGATACCTTATTTAACTGCAAGAAGTGACAAAATAAATAAATTTAAGGAGTTGACTGAAACAAAGGGCACATTAAAGATAGGGCTTACTTGGGCAGGAAACCCTGCTCATGAAGATGATTTAAATAGGTCTATTAGCTTTGATTATTTTTACCCTCTTTTATCACTAAAAGGATTTACCTTTTTTAGCCTGCAATTTGGCGAAGCTGCTAAATGTAGCGATGAATCATTGATTGATCTATCGTCACATATTAAAGATTTCTCCGATACAGCAGGACTTATTGATAGTCTTGATTTTATAATAACCGTTGACACTGCCATTGCCCATCTTGCTGGTGCGATGGGGAAAGAGACTTGGTTATTATTACCATACACACCAGACTGGCGATGGATGCTCAATAATTCAACAACACCATGGTATCCAACAGTAAGATTGTTTAGACAGGTTGAAAGGGGAAATTGGCAAGGTGTTATAAAAGAGGTGGTCAATAGATGCAAGCAATTGAAGTTTTAAAAAAATATTATGATGATAAAAAAGAGACCTTTCATATCCTCCTGACGCATAGCATAGCTGTAGCAGAAAAGGCACTTAAAATTGCAAAAGAGAAAAGACAACTAAATCTTAATTCTGAATTTATAGAAACAGCAGCCTTACTCCATGACATTGGTATATTTAAAACCTATGCGCCAAAGTTAGGTTGTTATGGCAATCTCCCGTATATCTGTCATGGTTATTTAGGCAGAGAGATAGTTGAATCAGAGGGCTTACCTGTTCATGCCCTTGTCTGTGAAAGACATGTCGGTGCAGGCATAAAGATTGAGGATATAGTAAGAGAGAAATTCCCTATTCCTCATAGAGATATGACGCCCCAAAGCCTTGAGGAAAAATTGATTTGTTATGCCGACAAGTTTTTTTCAAAAAAAAGGGATTCTCTAAGGACAGAGATACCACTTGATCGGGTAATGCAAATAATGGCAAGTTACGGAGAAGATAAGCTGGCATACTTTAATTATCTACATTCGCTTTTTGGTTAAGTTATTGCATATCTTTAAACAAAGCCCAAAATCAGCGATAGAACTAAAAAGCTTAATAAAATCAGCAAGTAAGATAGTAAGGGCTGGTGAAGGATTTTTATACGACACCTTATAAAAAAAAGTTTGTAGGGCTTTGACATAAGGCATTGCATTATAATGAATAAAGCAAAATTAAATAAAAT
>DUZI01000132.1 GCA_013349595.1 Nitrospirota bacterium | reverse complement strand
GTTTCAGGATTTTTATAATCGACAAATTTTATTTATAATTTTGATTTATACATTTAAAACAATGCCTTATGACAAAGCCCTAGGAACTTTGTCGTATAAAAATTCCACACCAGCCCTTCCTATGTTACTTGCTGATTTTACTAAGCTTTTTAGTTCTATCGCCGATTTTGGGCGGTGTTAAAGAATTTCAAGTAAACTTAATTACTAAGTCTTATTTTAATTGACGTTTGCCTGTTTATCGCTTACCGCCCTCAAACCAAAATAGAGATAGCATATGGTAAAGAGAAGACTGACAGGTCCACTATAAGTGAATTCTATGTTAAGAATCGAGTGAACAATTACAAGAAACAAGGGTGGTGTAAAGGCAATAGATGATAGTCTCATCAATTGAGTAAAGTTTAATTCTGGACAGGTCTTCTTTGCAATCAATAACCCAACAGAGGCACAGAATATTACTTGAATGACAAAATACATAAGTGCAAATAAATATATAAAGGGACTAAAGAAAAATATAAAACTCTGTTTAATAGCTTGAACATACTGTGTCAAGGTCTCATGAGTTATAACCATATCATCAAATTTGGAAAAATCAATAGATGTGTAATCATCTTCAGTCTTTTTAAAAAATACAGACCTTTCATTAATGTAAATTAACACCTTTGCATCTTTAGGACTATTATAAGCCTTTGTTGTATCAATAATAATAAGAGGTTTTTTTTCCTGTTTATAATAAATCTTGTATGGTGAAGATGCATTGATTGACAAAACACCTTCCTTTATCTCTAACACAGGAAATTGTCTTATTATATTTGGTGAGACCTCATTTATATAATTATTCAAATCTTTCTGAATTTTTATTACCTCTGGAACAACAAAAAAAAGCGTAATAAAACAAAGATAAGCTATTCCTAACCCCTTCCATCTATAAGCCACATCTCTATACAACTCAGATGAAAAAAAGGACAAAAAAGGTGCATGAAAAATGGAAAATTTTTTCTTCTCATTATTATTCATCAATCACCTCCCGCTATAAATATCCTATCAATTCCTGAATAATCCTTAATAAAACTAACCTTACCATAACCATAACTAAGTGCAAGCCTTTTTAATTCATCCGATTGTCCAAGGCCTATTTCAAGTATCAGTAATCCATCTTTTTTTAAATAATGACCTGCTTTCGGTAATATCTTTCTATAAAAATCAATTCCATCTTCCCCTCCATCTAAGGCTATCTTTGGTTCATAATCTTTAATCTCAATCTGTAAATTATCAATCTCTGAAGTGGCAATATATGGTGGATTTGAGATAATGAGATGAAAATGATAATCTTTAAGTGGAGAAAAAAGATCTCCTGCTATAAATGAGACATTTGATACCCTGTGAATGTCCCTATTAATCTTTGCGTATTTCAGCGCAACCAATGATATGTCTGTGGCAATAACCGATGCATTTACAAAATATCTTGCTAAAGTCAAGGCGATACAACCACTGCCTGTGCAAAGATCAAGTATTTTAAGCCTTGATAGTCTGTTAAAACCTTTTTGAGTCATTATTTTGATAACTTGATCAACCATATATTCTGTTTCTGGTCTTGGTATAAATACACCATCACCAACCTTTAAATGTAAATCAAAGAAATCCACCTCTGATGTTATATATTGTAAGGGTCTTCCTTTGAGTCTTTGACAAATCATGTCATCAATGAGGGCAATATCTTGTTCTGTCAATTCAAATTCGTTGACATATAAATCTGGTGATTTTATAGATGTTGCTGTTGTTATTATAATTTCTGCCTCTTTGTGTGCATCCTCGAAAGAGTGTTTAGTTAATATCTCTGATAGTCTTGTTACTTTGTCTAAAACTTTCAAATCTCTTTCAATCTCTCAGCCTGAAAGTGTGCAAATAACTGGTCAATAAACTCATCAAGATGTCCCTCTAAAATCTGATCAAGTTTATGAAGTGTGAGTCCAATCCTATGGTCTGTCACCCTATTTTGAGGATAATTATAAGTCCTTATCCTTTCGCTCCTATCACCAGTGCCAACTTGAGTCTTTCTGTCAAGAGCTCTTTCTCTCTCTTTTCTATCCATTTCTTCCTCAAGGAGTCTTGAACGAAGAACCTTCATAGCCTTTTCCCTATTTTTTATTTGAGACCTCTCGTCTTGACATTGAACCACTATCCCTGTTGGAATATGAGTTATTCTCACTGCTGAATAGGTTGTATTTACACCCTGTCCGCCTGGACCTGATGCACAAAAGGTATCAATCCTTAAATCCTTTTCATCAACTTTAATATCAACCTCTTCCGCCTCTGGAAGCACAGCAACAGTTGCAGCAGAAGTATGTATCCTACCCGAAGCCTCTGTTACAGGCACTCGTTGAACCCTATGAACTCCACTTTCATACTTTAATCTGCTATAAGCACCCTTACCAGTAATGTTTGCAATAACTTCTTTGATACCACCTAATCCTGTGCCATTTATATCTATAATTTCAATTTTCCATTTCTTTGTTTCAGCATATTTTGAATACATCCTGAATAGCGAAGCACCAAATAATGCAGCCTCTTCTCCTCCTGTTCCAGCCCTTATCTCAATAATTACATTTCTGTCATCTCGAGGATCTTTAGGCAGAAGCATAATCTTAAGTTCTTCTTCAATGAGGGGCCTTTTCTCTTTAAGCAAGTTTAATTCTTCTTGAGCGAGTTCCTTTAATTCAACCTCTGCACCCTTAGCCATTTCTTCAGCCTCTTCAAGTTCTTTTAAAATCCTCCTATACTCCCTTATCTTTTGAACAATAGTTTCAATCTCTGCCTGTTCCTTTGATAACTTATGAACTTCTTGAGGTTGAGAAAGTATCTCTTGTTTGCTTAAGGCATTTGTAATATCGTTATATCTTTTCTCAATTACTTCGAGCTTATCTAACATTATTTAATGTCTTTTCCTTATCATCTTTATTCATGGCAATGACCTCAGTGAGGGCTTTAAGAGCAACCTCAATTTGTGAATCATTAGGCTCTCTAACTGTTAGTCTTTGCAGACATAATCCTGGTAATACTACAAACCTAACAAGAGGATTTTCCTTGTTTTTTGCTGATAACTTTAGTATCTCGTAGGAGACACCAGCAATTAGTGGAACAAGCAGTAATCTTGAAAAAAGTTTTTCTGTAAAAGACCAATGCTGTGGTATGAGGAAAAAGATCAAAATACTTATTACCATCACAATTAAAAGGAAACTTGTCCCACACCTTGGATGATATGGTGCATACTTCCTTGCGTTTTCAATAGTAAGTGCCTCACCTGCTTCGTAGGCAAAGATTGCCTTGTGTTCTGCCCCATGATACTGATAAATCTTTTTCATCTCACCCCAAAGCCCTATTGCAAAAATATAAAGCAGAAAAAAAGAAACTCTCAACAAACCATCAATGAGATTAAATACTAAATAATTTTTGTTTATCATCGGCATAATTGATGCGGTTAAGGTTGTCAAATAAAGCGGAAGAAATTTAAATATTGCAATTGCGAGCAAAATTGCAATTGCAATAGATATTGCAAATGCAAAGGGACTTTCTCCTTTCTTGTCTTCTTCAACAAAGGCAACAGAGCCTGAAAATTCAATTGCCTTTATGCCAATCTTAAGAGCCTCAAATAGCGCAACTACTCCTCTTATAATAGGAAATTTTAGAAAATTGGGTATTGCCTTAGTATTTTCCTTTTTGATCTCAATATTGCCATCAGGTGCCCTCACAGCGACGGTCCAACCTGTAGCAGACTTCATCATTACGCCCTCAATTACAGCCTGACCTCCTATGTTTTCCATAGATACCTCTTTAAATTTTAAATTAAAACAGACAAAAAAAAGGTTAGCAAAGCAATGTAAACCTTAACTAACCTTTTTAAGAATATCTATTTTTTACTATATTTTTTTCTAAACTTATCTACTCTACCTTCTGCATCAACTATCTTCTGCTTGCCCGTAAAAAAAGGATGACACTTTGAGCAAATATCAACATGAATCTTATCTTTTGTAGAACCTGTCATAAAAGATTCACCACATGCACAAACTGCCTTGACCTCTTTATATTTTGGATGAATTCCTTCCTTCACAAAAAACCTCCTTGAAAATTTTATCAGATATTTTATATAAATAATATCTACTTTTCAAGGGGCAAATAATTCACAAAGGAAATAATAGCCATGATAAATGAATATTTTTATAATGTAGCTACACTTTTTTTGAATGACAAGTTATCCTTTCAAGAGCGTCTTACTGATTTTATTAACTTCATTTCTACAAATTTTCAGATTAGTAGATGTTCTTTAATGCTGATTGATTACAACGATTTGTCCATTGAAGTATATGCCTCTACAAACCCAAAGATTGTTGGTCTAAAAAGAAAACTCTCTGATGTCTCAGTTTCTACAATGGCTCTTATAGACAATGAAGCTCTTTGGATAGATATTGAATCAAGAAACTATTTTCAACACCTTGATAAATCAAAATATGAATCCTCATCATCTCTTACTATCCCAATTAAATATTTAGATAAAAAACTTGGTGTTGTCAATCTAACAGACTTTGTAAATATTGAAAAGTTTGTTAATTTTGATATAAACATTGTAAAGCAACTTGTTCAACTTATAGGCCCTTTCATATCTGCCCAAATCTCTCAAACAATCTGCACTGAATATGCTAGAAAACTTGAGAATAAAAATAATGACTACATTGAACTTGACAAAATGAAATCTGAATTGATTAACTTCATTGTTCACGATCTCAAAAGTCCTATTAGTGTAGTAATAGCAAATCTTGATATGCTTTTATACGATGAACTTACAGAAGATCAAAAGAATATCATAAGTTTAGCCCTTGAGGAGATGGCAAAACTGCAAAGTATGGTTCTTAATATCCTTGATGTCCAAAAATTAGAAGAGGCAAGGATAAATATTTTACGCGAAGAAGTAGATCTTTACAATCTAACCGAACAAAAAATTAAGTCTCTGAGCGGGCTACTATCACGTAAGATGATTAAATTAGATTTAAAAGGTAATCCATTAAATCTCTTTATAGACGGTGAACTAATAGGCAGAGTTATTAATAATATTCTTATCAATGCTATTGATCATTCACCTGACGAGTCAACAATTTCTGTAACCATCTCTGAAGATGACGACAATGGTATTATATCCTTCCAAGACATGGGTGGAGGAATCCCAGAAGAAATGTTAGATAAAATTTTTGACAAATACTTTCAAGCAAAAGAGGAAGGAAGGGCCTACATTAAGACATCTACAGGGCTTGGTTTAACCTTTTGCAAACTAGTTGTTGAGGCACATGGCGGAAAAATAACTGCACAAAACAAGAACCATGGAGCTCTTTTTACCATAACATTACCAAAATCTTTAAAAATAGGAATACATTAATGTCAATACCATCAGAATATCTTGGCACAGCCATATTAAGCGTTGATGATGAGTTAAGCATGAGGATTACCATCAATAATATGCTTATTCGTATGGGTTTTAAAAATCTTATGATGGCTGAAAATGGCAAAAAAGCCTTTGAAATTGTACAGGCTAAAAATATTGATATAATAATAGCAGATATAAACATGCCAATTATGAATGGTATTGAGCTATTTAAAGCAGTTAAGGAAAACAAAAAATATCAACATATTAAATTTATATTTGTCACCGCTGAAGCTACAAGACAAATAGTCGCAAGGGCAGCTGAGGACGGTGGTGAAGCCTATATAATAAAACCCTTTATAATGTCTACAGTAGAAGAAAAACTCCTAAAGATCCTTGAAAAAAAACATAAACCTAATGAATTAGAGAAAATCTTAAAAAAATTTGAAGAATATTTACAACAAAAAGACATTGAAAACGCAGAATTTGAGCTTGAAAAGGCAAAGGAGCTACAAGGTGAGTCCATTAAAATTATCTTCAATCAAGCCCGATTAACTTATCTTCAGGGTAATATTAATAAAACAATAGAACTCTATAAGGAAAGTATAAATCGTAATCCTATGTTCGTAAAGGCTTATAATGCCCTTGGAGAGATTTACGAAAACCTTGGAGAAATTACCACTGCAATAAGATATTATGAGATTGCCCATGAAATAAGCCCTGCAAACACAGAACGACTATTAACATTAAGCAAATTACTTCATAAAACTGGTGATGCTGAAAAGGCTGCAAATATACTAAAAGGAGC
>DUZI01000281.1 GCA_013349595.1 Nitrospirota bacterium | reverse complement strand
TTGAAGGATCAATCTCACCAAAGACCTCCTCATTAATGGTAACGACAGGGGCAAGTCCACAACAACCTACACAACCAACAGTTTCCAGAGTTACAGATAAATCTTCTGAGGTCTCACCTTGATTGACCGATAATTCCCTTTCAAGTTTTTCAAGGGTCTTTGAGGCACCCCTTACATGGCAGGCAGTTCCCATGCAAACACATACTATGTTTTTTCCTCTTGGCTTAAAATGAAAACTTTTATAAAAAGAAGCTGTGCTATATATATCTGTTAGTGAGATATTAAGCTCCTCTGATAATTTAACAATCTCTGTCTCAGGTAGATAGTTGTGTTCTTTCTGCATTGCCTGTAGGGCGTGTATTAATAGCCCTCTTTTCTGTTTATTAATATCAACGACTTCTTCTAATCCAGCAAAATAAGTCTTTAAATCTTTCTCATACATCATAACCCCCCTTTAAACAAATATTTTATAAAAGACTGCAAAAAGTCAATTAACTAATCTCATCTCCCTTTAACTTGTATAAAATGTTACTTCTGGCAATAAATAGGTAACAAGATCCCTGTAAGAAACCATACCTACAATCTTATCATCTTCCCTAACTGGTAAATGCCTAATCTTCCTTTCAGACATAATGCTTATGGCAATACCTATGTCTGTTGATATATCAAGGGATATGGGGCTTCTTGTCATGACCTTTTTGATTTCTTCATCTCTTATCTTAACTGCCTTTGTAAAACACTTCATAGCATCTCTTTCTGTAAATATTCCTTTTAATTCTTGATTAGTATCAAGGACAAGTATAGAACTTACCCCCATCATATCCATCTTTAAGATGGCATCAATTACCTTGCAATTTAAACCGCAAGTAACAATCTTCGCCTCCTTTGACTTCATAATATCTCGAAGGGTAATCTTAGCCTTGCCTTCTACTATTAATAATTGGTCTTCTGGGATTTTAAATCTCTCTTCAATCTTGATTAGGCTGAGCTTTCTAATCTTTATTGCATCTGCAGGACATACCTCAAAACAGGCTTTGCACTTTTGACAGTATTCATTCTCTATACTATATCTATCTCTCGTTTCTTTTACTGCATCAAAGGCACAAACTTCTTTACATAAACCACACCTAATACATTCACTTTGATTGATAATATAAACTCCTGTACCCTTACAAACATTTGCCCTACAAAAATTATCATAGACATGTTCTTCAAATTCATCTCTGAAATATTTAATAGTTGATAAAATTGGGTTTGGTGCAGTCTTGCCAAGTCCACAGAGAGAACCTTTTTGAATCGTTTTACCAAGGGTTATTAATTTCTCAATATCGCCATGGTGTCCCTTTCCAGCTGTAATCCTCTCCATAATTTGCAACATCTGATAGGTCCCAATCCTACAAGGTGGGCATTTTCCACAACTTTCTGATTGAGTGAATGAAAGAAAATACTTTGCCACATCAACCATACAGGTATCTTCATCCATAACGACCATACCACCTGAGCCCATCATTGAGCCAATCTTTGTAAGGGAGTCAAAGTCCACAGGGAGATCTATCATGCTTGCTGGAATACAGCCACCCGAAGGACCACCTGTTTGAACAGCCTTGAGTTTTTTATCACCTATGATGCCTCCACCAATGTCATAGATAATCTCCCTCAAGGTTATTCCCATCGGGACTTCTATAAGACCTGTATTTTTAACTTTGCCTGTAAGGGCAAAGACCTTTGTGCCTGAAGATGTTTCAGTGCCTATGCTTCTAAACCATTGAGCCCCTTTTTCAATAATTGGGGGAATACAGGCAAAAGATTCAATATTATTTAAATTGCTTGGATAACCCCAAACACCACCACCAGGCTCAGAATGAAGTGGTGGTCTCGGACGAGCAAATCCCCTTTCACCTTCAATAGATGCAATAAGGGCGGTTGACTCTCCACATATAAAGGCACCAGCACCTTCTCTGATATGAAGGTAAAAATTCATACCTGTGCCGAGTATATTTTTCCCTAACAGACCAATCTCTTCTGCCTGTTTTATTGCAATTGTAAGATTTTTTACAGCCAAAGGATACTCATGACGGACATAGATAAAACCATATTCAGCCTCAATTGCATAGGCACATATGAGCATACCTTCTAAAAGGCTATGAGGATCGCCTTCCATTATTGACCTATCCATAAAAGCACCAGGGTCGCCTTCATCACCATTTGCTATGACAAATCTTGCCTTTGTCTTAAAACTCTTTGCGTGTTTCCACTTTATCCCTGCAGGAAAACCAGCCCCACCCCTACCTCTTAGATTTGCCTTATCAACCTCATTTAAAACATCCTCAGGGCTCATGGAGCTAATTGCCTTCTGAAAGGCAGAGTACCCACCTACTGCTATATACTGGTAAATATCAGTAGGGTCAATCAGGTTGTTATTTCTCAAGGCAATCCTTAATTGTTTCCTATAAAAAGGAACATCGTGCATTTTTACATAGACAGTGTCAGAATAATTGTCATCTCTGTAAAGTAGTCTGCTATAAGGGTTATTAGTATTAAAGGTAAAGTCTAGAAGATAAGAGACATCATTGACCGATACCTTTTGATAAAAATAATCGTGAGGCAGGATATTCATTACAGGACCCTTTTGACACAGACCTTGACAACCTGTATTGACAAGCTCCACCTTTAATCCTTTTCTTTGTGATTCCATATTGATTGCCTCAGCAACCTTGTGAGCCCCTGATGCAGCACAGGCAGTGCCACAACAAAGATTAATCTTTGGAAGTTCTTCTTTTTGAGATAAGTCAGAGCGGAGTTGCTTAAGGTCATAAATGCTTCTTAATCTTTGCATCTTTACCTCCTATTTTAGAAGTTTTATAACGATGATCTGTGATTGCTTTTTGAGATAGAAAACTATCTAAAAAGTGAACACCTAATTAACAAAATGTTAACAATAATGATTTATTAAAAAATTTGACTTCTATTAACTATATAATTTTTTTTAAGTGATTAGTTTAGAAATATTATCATTATATCTCCAAAAAATCAAATCCTTTCAAGCAAATGCCTAAGTTCATAGTAATTATAAAAAAGACCATCAGCCTCATATCCATTATACCTTTTTGTCTCATTCCTGTATAACAAACATTTAATATTAGCATTTTTTGCACCAACAAGATCTCTCTGCAAATTATCTCCAATATAGACTGCATCTTTTGCCTTAACATCAAGTTTTTTAAGTGCCTTTTCAAAGAGCCTCTTGTCAGGCTTTTTATAACCATATCTTGATGACAAAAAACGAATAGGAAAAAACCTGTCAAGGTTTAAAATGGCAAGTTCTGGTTCTGTAAATACCCATTGGGCATCGGAGATAAGGGCAATAAGATAATTGGACTGCAAATACGACAGAGTTTCAACTACATTTTCAAATAGACAAAATTGCCTTATTGAGAGTGACCTAAAAAGCATACATACATCAATGACGGACTGTTCGTTATAAATCCTTGAGCCAAAGCGGTGCATTATCTCATGGAATATTTCGTATACATTAACCTCTGGGTGAGTCTCTTTTGTATTTGTTAAAGCTTTATTTATACCTTCAAAGTAGCAATCATGTAATCTTTCTGGACAAATTTTCACCCCGTGGTAACTGAGAAATCTTGATAGCTGCCAATAGACTTCAGGGCTCTTCTCTTCGGTTCTGATATCTATTAGTGTCCCGTATAAATCAAACAATACCGCCTTAATCATTTATTTAATCCTCCTTGAAGACAATTATAAGCCTCTTTAGCTATTTTTTTTCTATAAGACCAATCGAGATATTTATTTCTTGAAATACGCAATTCAGTAAGTGCCATATAAAAGGGGAGTCGTGATGTCAAGGTTTTAAATTCATCAATGGGGTTTGGTGAATCTTTTACATACTCTTTTATGAAATGTCTGATGAAAGGCTCAGATTTTTGCAAACTATTACAACGCCATAAAAAGGCATGTTTTAGTTCGCCACACACCATACCAACATCATATGCAGGGTCACCTTGCCTCATCCTTTCCATATCAATAGCTACAATAGAACCTTCATTGGTGAAGATAAAATTTGTTGGTGTTGTGTCACCATGTATGATTACCTTCAAGTTATTTCTTAATAAGCCATAATCATCCCATTTTTGAATCAAAATCTCATAATTTTTTAAATCTTGATGGTCTATGACAGTATATTTTGAAAGGTATGTAATCAGAGAATAGATGTAATTGATTGCTTCATTGTTTTTTAATGTCTCTCCTGAGTAAGTGCGATGGTGAATTTGCCTTAAAAATGACGCAAACAGTGAGAGTTTATCAAAAAGGAGCTTCTCTGCATCTTGAAATACTGCCTTTTTCAAGTAATGATCAAGATCTTTGCCTTTTATAAACTCTTCTACCACTGCAAGCCCGATAGGGAATTCTTTTGTAAGCGCTTTTACTACATAATAAGGGGCAACATCAAAGTGGTAACCCCTAATCATTTGGATATTTTCATATTCCCTTTTTAGACGATTAACCCTTTCAATGTGACTATCTAAAGGGTCAAAAAATTTACCAATAACCGCTATACCACTGTTTTCTTCTGTATATTTATAGACCTGTTTTGAGGAAAGTTGTTCAACATTAAATTGGGGATTTGAGATATGATTGAATAACCTTGATGCAAGTATGCTATGAAGAGGATCGTTTGTATTTAGATAACCGAGATACTTTTTATTCATTGGCTATTGTATCATTATTGATAAGGCTTTTTAAAAAGATAACCCCTTTCCTTAAAATAGCGCTTAGGAAGGGCTGTTTCAGGCTTTTTATAATCGACAGATTTTATTTAATTTTGCTTTATTCATTATAATGCAATGCCTTATGACAAAGCCCTACGGAACTTTTTTTTATAAGGTGTCGTATAAAAATTCCACACCAGCCCTTCCTATCTTACTTGCTGATTTTATTAAGCTTTTTAGTTCTATCGCCGATTTTTGGCCCTTTAATAACATCCATGACTCTATCCTTTGCACCCATATTAGATTCAAGAATCTCCCTTGCCTTCCTGCCCATTTCTAATCTCTTGTCTTTATCGGTCAATAATTGAATTAATAAATCGGTCAGATTCTCCATTTTACAGCTTAAAGCAGCACCTTTAATATAAAACTCATTAATGAAATAAAAATTTTCCATGTGAGGTCCGCAGACAATAGCCTTCCCCCAAAAGGCTGGTTCAAGGGGATTCTGTCCACCATGTTTGATAAAAGAGCCTCCCATTATTGCAATATCACAACTCCCATAAGTTGAAGCAAGTTCACCAATTGCATCAAGGAGGATGAAATTTGACAATATTGCCCCTTGTGAATGGTCAATTTCAGATCTTTTAAGGTAACTGATGCCCCTTGTTTTTAGTATTTCTTCAACCTCTTTAAACCTCTCGGGATGTCTTGGGGCGATTATTAATGTAGTTTGAGGTTGTCTCTTTAAAACTCCTATAAAGGCATTGATTATTAATTCCTCCTCTGGCTTATGTGTACTTCCAGCTATAACCGTTTTATATACTAATCTTTGTGTCCATTCAGGGACTTTTTGACAAAGAGATAAATCAAACTTAAGATTTCCCATTACAACCACCTTATCCTTTTCTGCACCAAGTTCATAAAGCCTATCTGCATAAACATTATTCTGAACACACAGATAGGTGTAATAGGTGAGAAGTTTTTTTATAAAAGGCTTTATCTTTTTATAACCCTTAAAAGATCTCTCTGAAATCCTGCCATTAATCATCACTATTGGGACAGAGAGATTTCCTACTGTTTTTAATAAATTTGGCCAGAGTTCAGTCTCCATTATTAGTAACAAGGAGATGGATGACATTGCCCTTTTGATAAAAAAGGATATATCAAATGGCAGATAAGTAATTAACACATCCTTAAAGTGCTTATTCGCAACAGCTTGCCCTGTGTCAGTGATTGTTGAAAGGATTATTTCATATTGTGGAAGGTTTTTTTGAATTAATTTAATTAATGGAATGACTGCATTAACCTCTCCCACAGAGACGGCATGAATCCAAATATAATTTTTGTTGTTATTAAGTTTGATAATGCCAAACTTTTCTTTGAGCCATTTAGATCTTATTGATGGTTTTCGTTTAAAAAATTCATAAGGCAATAGAAGTATCAACGACACGAGATAAAATAATGTATAAAATATAAACATTTTACGAGATCAACTCAAAAAATAAGTCTGCAAC
>DUZI01000299.1 GCA_013349595.1 Nitrospirota bacterium | reverse complement strand
TTGGGAATAAACCCATTGCTCCATAGCCTATATATACAATAGGTCTTATGTAGCATTCTCTTATTTTATTAATCCTAACAGTTTCTATAATCGCCGCATTTATTTCATCTTGAGAAAAAGGTAAGTCTATTAGAAATATCTTAGCAGATTGAAATAACCTCTCAACATGCTCTTTCAGCCTGAAAATAGCAGGACCTTTAGGGGTTTCATAACACCTTATTCCTTCAAATACACCAAGCCCGTAATGGAGTGTGTGCGTTAATACATGGACCTGAGCATCATCCCAATTTACAAACTCACCATCCATCCATATTTTTTCAGTTTTGTTTATCATTGAGGAGGTATTTTAGCATAACTTACATCATTTTTTTCAATAAAAATCTTAATTTGGATCACATTTCTGCATCTTTTAATGACTCACTACACTGGCATTTTTGCTTATAATTCATAATTGGTAGTAGATTTTTCAATATATTAATTATCTTTTCATAAGAAAGACCGACAGTTTCTTTGACCTCTTTAACAGTCAATTTCCCTTCTGAAATCCCTGCTGCTTTATTAGAAACAATTGAAATTCCAGCAAAACAAATCCCTAATTCTCGGGCTAAGACTGCCTCTGGCATCAATGTCATACCAACTACATCAGCACCAATCATTGCAAAATATCTAATTTCAGCAGAAGTCTCAAGCCGTGGACCATTTACACATATATAAACAGAATTTTCAACAAAGGCTATCCCAGCTTTTACACAAGACTTAATTAACAAAGTCTTCAAATCTCCACAAAAAGGCTCGGTGAAATCTATATGAACTACCCTATCAGAATCAAAATAAGTCGATTCTCTGGCTCCTGAGGTCAAATCAATAATTTGATCTAACAAAGCAATAGTTCCTGGTGTATGATTTTTAGTTATACCACCTGTTGAATTAATTGATATTATCCTTGTCACGCCAAGTTCTTTGAATCCCCAAATATTTGCCCTATAATTAATATTATGAGGTGCGAAGGAGTGTTTTTCTCCATGCCTCGACAAAAAAACAAGTTCATATTCATCGATTTTACATCTTTTATATACTGATGATGGCATACCATAAGGAGTAGATATTTCTATATCTTGCAATTGGGTAACATTTTCTAAATTATAAAGTCCACTCCCACCAATTATCCCAAGCAAAATCTTATCTGCCATTTATTAAAACCTCCAACTTTAATTTGTAAAAATCTCTGCTATTTGTTGATTCTGTGCCTTCTTTCAAACCCCTATTACTATTACCTTTTTTTGTAATATACCATATCTAAACATATTTTGAAGTAAACAGTTTTAATCCTTAAAATAGCGCTTAGGAAGGGCTGTTTCAGGATTTTTATAATCGACAGATTTTATTTAATTTTGCTTTATTCATTATAATGCAATGCCTTATGACAAAGCACTAGGAACTTTTTTTATAAGGCGTCGTATAAAAATTCCACACCAACCCTTCCTATCTTACTTGCTGATTTTATTAAGCTTTTTAGTTCTATCGCCAATTTTGGGTTTAATATTGATTTATCTTTTGAGACAGTGTAATTTACTCAATCTTAACTATAGAACCATCTTTGCTAATATAAACGACCTTAGAAATCATTGCATTTTTTATCATCCTGCTGCATAACAAACAAGGTTTACCCTCTGCATAGCTGCCATCTTCCTCAAATCCTGAGATATAAATAATTGCTTCTTTCATCCTTTCAGGTGTACCGTTTATTATTGCATTTTGTTCAGCATGTACAGCCTCACATAGTTCATATCTTTCACCCGGGGGGACATTCAAATCTTTTCTCTTACAAGAACCTCTGTCAACACAATTTTCAGACCCCCTTGGCGCACCATTGTAACCTGTGCTTATAATTACATTGTCTTTGGCAATTACAGCACCATAATTTCTTCTAAGACAAGTTGACCTGCTTGATACTACCGATGCAATATTCAGAAAATATTCATCCCAACTTGGTCGTTTGCCACTCTTCATATCAACTACACCTTGTAAAACCACAATTATGACAAACAGTACATCCCCCTTCATGTTCAACAGCCCCTCCACATTCGGGGCAGGCACCAATATGTCCTAAACGATATAATTCAGAGTGAGTATTTTTAGATTCACTATTACCCCCCATATCCATCTTCCCACTGTGATATTTCTCAAGTGCCTTTCCGATGGCATCAGAACAAGACAATATTCTTCCACCTGCATACCAAGAATGTTGATGACAGGATATGCCTTTAAGTTGTTTTACTATCTCCTCACATTCAACACCTGAACGAAGTGCCAAGGATAACAATCTGCCAATAGCCTCAGCCTGAGAAGAGGCACAGCCACCTGCCTTGCCTATATTGGTAAATACCTCAAATGGAGTACCTGATTGGTCCTCGTTGATTGTAACATATAAATTACCACAACCAGTCTTCATTAACCTTGTAGAGCCTTTTATTAATTCAGGTCTTTTCTTTGGTAAAATCTTTTGTTCTGATTGTTTCAAAGAATGTTTATCTTTTGTCTTTATGTTATTGGTTGATAAGACTTGCTCATCTCTTGACCCGTCTCTATATACAGTAACACCTTTACAGCCAAGCTTATAAGCTAACAAATAGACATCTTCTACATCTTTGACAGTTGCTTTATTAGTGAAGTTGACTGTTTTTGAAACAGCATTGTCAGTGTATTTTTGAAAGGCTGCCTGCATCCTAATATGGTCTTCAGGGGTAATATCGTGGGCTGTAACAAAAACCCTTCTCATCTCTTCTGGTATTTCATTTATTGTTGATATTGAACCTTTCGATGCAATATTCTCTGATAGTTCCCTGCTAAAGAAACCTAAAGCTTTTGCCTCAGCTTCAAAATATGGGTTTACATCAATAAGTTTAGTTCCCTCAAGTATATTTCTTACAAAAGATACTGCAAAAAGTGGTTCAATCCCTGAAGAACACCCTGCTATTATAGAAAGACTACCAGTTGGTGCAATCGTTGTGATTGTAGCGTTTCTAACAAGCATCTCTCCAAAAAAAATACTCTTATCGTAATTTGGAAAGGTACCTCTTTCCTCGGCAAGTGCACAAGAGGCAAGTCTGCCTTCTGTTTGAATAAACGACATAACCTTTTCAGCAAGCATGATAGCCTCTTCTGAATTATAAGGAATCCTTAACTGTATGAGCATATCAGCCCAACCCATTACACCAAGTCCTATTTTACGATTTGCTTTTGTATTATCCTCTATTATTTTGAGTGGATACTTATTCATATCTATAACATTATCAAGGAAATGTACTGACTTCCAAGTTACCTCCTTAAGTAATTTCCAGTTGATATCATGGTTACTTACCATTTTAGATAGGTTAATAGAACCAAGGTTACATGACTCATAAGGAAATAAAGGTTGTTCTCCACATGGATTTGTTGATTCAATCTCACCGAGAGCAGGTAATGGATTAGTTTTATTTATCCTGTCAAGAAAGATAATTCCGGGTTCACCATTTTTCCATGCTTGTTGGACTATCTTTTTAAAGACCTCTCTTGCCTTAATTCTAACTACTGGTGTTTTTGTCCTTGGGTTAATAAGATCATACTCTTTATCATCTTGGACAGCTTCAATAAACACTTCTGTCAGTCCAATGGAGATATTAAAGTTGTTAAGACGGGAATTGTTATCCTTACAGACAATAAAATCCATTATGTCTGGATGATCAACCCTGAGTATGCCCATGTTTGCACCTCTTCTAGTTCCACCTTGCTTTACAGCCTCCGTCGCAGTATCAAAGACTGTCATAAAAGATACAGGTCCTGATGAGATACCTTTTGTAGAGCCTACAATATCACCTTTTGGTCTGAGCTTAGAAAAACTAAAACCAGTCCCCCCACCAGATTTATGAATGATAGCTGCATATTTCACAGCATCAAATATTGATTCCATGGAGTCATCCACTGGCAGAACAAAACAGGCAGATAGTTGGCCAAGTCGTCTTCCTGCATTCATAAGAGTTGGACTATTGGGTAGGAAACATAAACTGGTCATAAGCTCAAAGAATAAATCTTCAATATCTTTGATTTCTCTTTCATTTTTACCATATAAAGTATCAGCCTTCGCAATATGTCTGGCAACCCTCCTGAATAAATCCTCAGGTCTTTCGATTATCTTCCCTTCTTCATTCCTCTTGAGATACCTCTTTTCAAGAACCTTTAAGCTGTTACTTGTCAGTGAAATTCCTGCAACATCTGTCTTCATTGCACAAAAGCCTCCTTTTTATTAATAAAATCCCTTATTTTGTATTAGAGTAAAAATTAAACCACTATATCTTGTATTAAGTCAAGGGTGAATTGCGAAAACCTTGAAAAGATTTGACCCTATAAGGACTGAAACTTTAGAAAATATCATTAGTTATCTTAAGGTGACATTTTATTTCGTATAACACTCTGTATTACAAGCCTTTTACTTTCAAAATCATAATAAATTCTGACCATTTAATCCCAAAATCGGCGATAGAACTAAAAAGCTTAGTAAAATCAGCAAGTAAGATAGTAAGGGCTGGTGTGGAATTTTTATACGACACCTTATAAAAAAAGTTCCTAGGGGGGCTTTGTCATAAGGCATTGCATTATAATGAATAAAGCAAAATTAAATAAAATCTGTCGATTATAAAAAGCCTGAAACAGCCCTTCCTAAGCGCTATTTTAAGGATTTAATTTTGTGTCTTGAAAAAAATACCTTAGTGGAGTTTATATAAAAGACTTTTCTTTATAATAAATCCATCTCCAAAAGGAGAATTGAAATATGAAACTATCAAATGATAAAAATCACCAAATAACTTTAAACCCCTCAAAAGGCGACACAAGGGCACCCGAATTTAAACCACAAGATTTATTTCCCTTGTCAGAAGATAAGACAAAATACAGATTAATAACTAATGAGTATATATCAATAGAGAAATTCAATGGAAATGATATTTTAGTTATAAAACCTGAAGCCTTAATTTACCTTGCTAATGAGGCAACAAAAGAGGCAAGTTTCTTCCTAAGGAGTGAACATTTACAACAGATTGCAGATATACTAAAAGACCCTGAGGCATCAAATAATGATAAATTTGTGGCAAAAACCCTTCTATTTAATGCACAAATAGCGTCAAAAGGTAAATTGCCTCTATGTCAAGACACAGGCACAGCAATTATAATTGCCAAAAAGGGTCAACAAGTTTGGACTGGTGTTAAAGATGAAAACTATCTTTCTGCTGGAGTTTATAAGACTTTTACAGAGCAAAACTTACGATATTCTCAAATGGTCCCTTTAACAATGTATGAAGAAATAAATTCTAAGTGTAATCTCCCTGCCCAGATTGAGATTTATGCTAATGATGGAATGGAATACAAGTTTCTCTTTATTACAAAAGGTGGTGGTTCTGCTAATAAGTCTTATTTATTTCAAGAGACAAAGGCTGTGCTTAATCCTGAAAGTCTTGAGAGATTTCTTGTTGAAAAGATGAAGACACTTGGAACATCTGCTTGTCCTCCCTATCACCTTGTCTTTGTGATTGGAGGCACCTCTGCAGAGACTTGTCTTAAAACTGTCAAAATAGCAACAACAAAATATCTTGATAATTTGCCAATATCAGGTAACGAAATGGGACAGGCATTTAGGGATATTGAACTTGAACAAAGACTCCTTCAGTCTGCGTATAAAATTGGTTATGGTGCACAATTTGGTGGAAAATACTTTGTCCTTGATGTAAGGGTCATCAGATTACCCCGTCATGGTGCCTCATGTCCAATAGGGATGGGTGTATCATGTGTTGCTGATAGAAATGTCAAGGCAAAGATTAACAAAGAGGGTTTATGGATTGAAGAACTTGAGCATGACCCAGCAAAATTTATTAGTGATGAAATGAGACTATCTTCTGATACAGAGGCAATTAAGATAGACCTTAACAGACCTATAAAAGAGGTTTTAAATGAACTTTCGAGGTATCCCTTATCAACAAGATTATTACTAACAGGTAAAATCGTCGTAGCAAGGGATATTGCACATGCGAAGTTCAAAGAAAGGATTGATAATGGTGAGGTTGTCCCTGAATATTTACTCAAATATCCTGTATATTACGCAGGTCCTGCAAAAAAACCAACAGATCAACCCTCTGGTTCCTTTGGTCCAACTACAGCAGGTAGAATGGATTCCTATGTTGAACTTTTACAATCAAAAGGGGCTTCTTTGATAATGATTGCAAAAGG
>DUZI01000322.1 GCA_013349595.1 Nitrospirota bacterium | reverse complement strand
TTCTGGTGAAATAGAAAATAGCAAGGTTCCAGCAAGGCTTGCAGTTATGGATAGTGAAGGTTTGTCGGTCCTGACAGCTTGGGCTGCAGGCAAATTCACAGCATCAAAGATTGCTGCATTTATCCAAGAAAGTGGTATTGCTGATGAAATAGATAAGAAAGAATTGATTATACCAGGATATGTTGCAATATTAAGCGGTGCAATAGAAGAAAAACTTCCAGGATGGAAGATTACAGTTGGACCAAGAGAGGCAAATGCAATTCCAGCGTTCTTGAAGGGACGCAACTAAAACCCACGAAGGAGGAGTTTAGAATGTCTAAGATAATAGCCTCTTCTGCAATAAGAGGCGCAAGAGATATTGTATCAAAGGCTGATGAGATGCTCAATAAAGCCATTGCTGAAAAGGGCATTTACTTTAATTTTGAGTTTCCAGATACTGCATTTTACTTGCCGATGATTTATGCAATGACAGGTTTTCCAGTAAAGACACTTGGAGATATGGTTACTGCATTAACTTATGCAAAAGAGTTGCTCCATTCAGAGCCTGATGAAAAATTATGGACACCATATCTTGGCGAGGCACTTGACTCAGGTATGGCTACACTCTTTGCAGAGGAAATAATCCTCGCAATCAGATATATCTACGGATTAGAACCCTGCAAAGATGAGGAAACTGGTTATGTTTATAACGGATTTATCACAGATACTATACAAAGAAACCTTGGCGTGCAACTCGTTGATGGAACCATGCCCGGTTTTGCAGCTATTATCGGTGCTGCACCGAACGAAGACATTGCATTACAAATTGTAAGAGAACTTCAAGAGAAAAATATCCTAATCTTCCTTTCAGGTGAATCAAATGGTAATAGCGTGACAAAACAACTCTTAAAGAAAGGTATTGAGCTTGGTTGGGATTCAAGGATTGTTCCCCTCGGCCCTGGCACAGAACATACCCTTTATGCCCTTGACTGGGCAATAAGGGCATCACTTATTTTTGGTGGTAAAAAGCCTGGTGATTTTAAGGCCCACCTTAAGTATCAAAAAGATAGGGTATTTGCCTTTGCTATTGTTTTAGGCCCACTTGATGATCTTAAATGGGCAACTGGTGCAGGTGCAATTAATATGGGTTTCCCAGCCCTTTGTGATACTGATGTGCCTGTTATCCATCCAACAGGTGTATGTACCTATGAAGAGGTGGACAAGGAATTTGACCACTCGAAGATAGTCCAAAGGGCAATTGAGATAAGAGGGCTTAAGATAGTCGTTGAAAAACCACCAATACCTGTAGCCTTTGGGCCTGCCTTTGAGGGTGAAAGGATCAGAAAAGAAGATACTTTCATTGAATTTGGTGGTCAAAGAACTCCTGCCTTTGAATGGGTAAGGACGAAAGAGATGGAAGAGATTGAGGACAACAAGGTCATTATTGTAGGAGATAATTGGCAGGAGACCTTTGAAAAGGGCGGAAAGATGCCACTTGGTATTGTTATTGAGGTTGCAGGCAGAAAGATGCAAAAGGATTTTGAATCAATTATTGAGAGAAAGATTCACCACAATATCAATGAAGCCCAAGGTCTTTGGCATATGGGGCAAAGGGATATTAACTGGATAAGGATAAGTAATGCAGCAAAATCTGCAGGGATTACTTTAGAACATATTGGCGTTATTCTCAATACCATGACTCATTATAGGTTTAAGTCTATAGTTGATAAAGTTCAGACAATTATTTATACAAACGAGGCAGATGTCAACAGAGTGATCCATGAGGCAAGATCTGCTTACAAAGAAAGAGACCACAGACTTGGAAGTCTTACCGATGAAGCTGTTGAGACTTTCTATTCATGCTTACTTTGTCAGTCCTTTGCACCTGCCCATGTTTGTGTCATTACACCTGAAAGACTTGGCTTGTGTGGTGCTTACAACTGGCTTGACGGAAAAGCTGCTTATGAAATTGACCCAACAGGGGGTAATCAACCTATCGCAAAGGGTGAATTAGTTGATGCTCGTTATGGTAGATATACAGGAGTTGATGAGTATTTGAAAAAGGCTTCTGGTGGGGCAGTGGAGACATTAAATTTATACACAATTATGGAAAATCCAATGACCTCATGTGGATGCTTTGAGTGTATTGTGGCAATTATACCTGAGGCAAATGGTGTTATGATTGTAAACAGGGGTTATAATGGTATGACACCTGTTGGGATGAAGTTTTCCACCCTTGCAGGCACAGTTGGAGGCGGTGCACAAACACCAGGATTTATGGGGATTGGTGTAAATTTTATTTCAAGCAAAAAGTTTCTTGCTGGAGATGGTGGCATAAAGAGGGTAGTTTGGATGCCTAAGGCACTGAAAGAAAGGATAAAGGATGACTTTCAGAAATTAGCTGAAGGGGTGGGTGTTTCTAATTTACTCGATAAGATTGCTGATGAGACAATTTGTGAGGATTCTGAAAAGTTAGTTGACTTCCTCACGCAAGTGGAGCATCCAGCATTAACAATGGATTCAATAATTTAACAGGAGGTTTAGTTGCAATGGAAACAAGGAAAAAGAGTGGTCATACAGATGCCAATGTGATACTTAAATGGGCTGAGGGACAGAAGATTGAGACAGTCTTTGAGAGGGCAAGTAGGATAAAACCTTGTCCTATTGGAAAAGCAGGTGCCTGTTGTAAGTCTTGTCATATTGGCCCATGCAGGCTCATTGGTAAAGGCGACGAGAATGACATTATTGGGGTATGTGGCGCATCACTACCAACGGTTGTGGCAAGAAACTTTGCGAGGACTATTGCTAGCGGCACTGCTGCTCATAGTGACCATGCAAGAGATATGGCATTAACACTTCTTGCTGTTGCAAAGGGTGAGACAAAGGACTTTCAGATTACTGATATCAAAAAGCTTTATAGGGTTGCATCAATACTTGATATTGACTTTGAAGGTAGACCTGTAAATGAAGTAGCCCTTGATGTGGCAAACAAGTTTATAGAAGACTTCCAGAGGCAGACAGGAGAAATGAATTATATCAAAAGGGCTCCCAAAAAAACTCAAGAGAGATGGAAAAAATGGGGTATTACCCCCCGCAATGTTGATAGAGAGATTGCAGAGACTCTGCATAGGACAACTATGGGGGTTGATCATGAGCCTGACAATATTTTGTTGCATGGTTTAAGGACAGCCCTTGCAGATGGATGGGGTGGTTGCATGATATCTACAGATATTACAGACATTCTCTTTGGCACACCAACTCCCATAAAGACAGAGGCAAGTTTTGGTATTTTTAAAGAAGATGAAGTTAATCTTGTGGTTCATGGTCATGAACCTACACTCTCTGAGAAGATTGTTGATGTAGTATCAGAGCCAGAGATAATTGAATATGCCAAGTCAAAAGGGGCAAAGGGGATAAACCTTGGCGGTATGTGTTGTACTGCCAATGAGGTATTGATGCGTCATGGCATTCCTACTGCTGGTGGATTCACCAATCAAGAACTGGGTTTATTAACAGGTTTGGTAGATGCGATTATTGTTGATGTCCAATGTATCATGCCTGTCCTTGTGGATATATCTAAGCAGTTTCATACCAAAATAATTACAACCTCTGAAAAGGGAAAGATGAAAGGTGCAATCCACATTCAATACGATGAACATAAGGCAAAAGATGTAGCAAGACAGATTGTTAAACTTGCCTGTGATAATTTCCAAAACAGGACAAAAAAGGGAAGTCATGTAACTGCAAAATATCCAATGATTGGTGGGTTTTCCCATGAGTATATTGAATACATGCAAGGTGGCAAATGGAGGGCATCTTTTAGACCTTTAAATGATGCCATAATTGCAGGAAGGATTAGAGGGGTCGTAGGGCTTGCAGGATGTGATAGTCCAAGGGTTCAATCCACAGGAATGCATAAATACATAGCAACAGAATTGATAAAAAATGATGTGTTAGTATTATCAACTGGTTGTGGCTCTGCCTCCTGTGGCACCGCTGGTTACCTCACACCAGAAATGGCATTAGAAAATGCAGGACCAGGTCTGAGAGAAGTCTGTGAGGCTATTGGTATTCCACCAATACTACACCTTGGTGCCTGTGTTGATAATTCAAGGATATTGACAATACTGAGTGCTATGGTTGATGAAGGTGGTCTATCTGATGAGATTGGTGGAATGCCTGGAGTTGGCATAGCACCTGAATGGATGTCCGAGAAGGCAATAGCGATTGGTTGTTATTTTGTAGCCTCAGGCGTTCCTGTTATATTTGGTGGTGAATCCCCTGTAAAGGCAAGTCCTGAAGTCACAAAGATACTTACAGAAATATGGATAGAGAGATTTAGAGGGGCGTTTCATTTTGAGGAAGACCCTCAAAAGATAGTTGATATAGCCCTTAACTATATTGACAATGCAAGAGAGGGCTTGAAACTGAAAAAATACGAACCTGGCAAATTTGCTACAGAAAGAAAACTCCTTGACATGGCTGCCAGAAGGGAGATAGAAAAGGGGGCAGGAAGGGCCCATGTGGGATTATAATTTTTAAAATTTTTATCTTATAAAAAGGGGCGTTGTTATATGTGACAACGCCCCTTTGTTATTTATAGTATTAATACCTATGAAGATAATAGCTCAAAATAGAAAAGCCTTTCACGACTACTTTATAGAAGATACCTATGAAGCAGGAATCGTTTTAAAAGGCACAGAGGTAAAGTCTATTCGTGAGGGCAGGATTAATCTTAAAGACAGTTATGTAATCATAAAGGATTTAGAGGCATTTCTTTTAAATTGTCACATAAGTCCTTACAGTCACGGCAACATAATGAACCATGACCCATTACGAACTCGCAAGCTATTATTACATAAAAAAGAGATTATGAGACTACTTGGTAAATCTCAACAGAAGGGATATGCAATTATACCTTTAAGGGTCTATTTCAAAGGACCTCATGCAAAGATAGAGATTGGACTTGCAAAGGGTAAAAGGGAATATGAGAAGAGAGAATCAATAAAAGAGAGAGACGCAAAAAAAGAGATTGAAAAGGCCATGAAGAAGAATTAAAGTATTTGTTATAATATAGACAGTTCTTTCAAATAGGGGGCGATTGGGCTCGACGGGGGTAGTGAAGGTCAGGTTGCATGCCATGGTTCCATCACCATGTAAAAAGATGGAAAACTTACAAACGCCAACAACGAACTGGCACTTGCTGCTTAACTAATAGCAGCTCGCTCCTGTTAGGGTTTCTATACCTAACAGTCAGGCGTCATAAAATAGAATGCGGTCAGATGAAGCCCTTAAGTTTGACTTAAGTTTTAAGGGATTGGTCATAAGAAGCCTTGCCTGAGGGCAAACTTATGACTGAAATAAAAAAATCAGGCTAAACATGTAGATACCTGAAGGTAGCGCTTTCGGACGCGGGTTCGATTCCCGCCGCCTCCACCAGAAGTAAAAAATGCACTTGTTATAAGATCTACATTCTTAATATGCCCAACTTTAGCTAACATCTCTACTGCTCTCTGACTATGACTTGTATTTAGAGTATTGACAGTTTGAGCTAAGCATACATTGTTCACAAAGTGGTTTGCGAGATTTACAGGTTTCTCTGCCGTGTAAAATTGTTGATAGAGAAAAGGCGGTCCATTTCTCCTTAGGGATAATCTCCATGAGTTCAAGTTCTATCTTTACAGGGTCTTCTGTATTTACCAAACCAAGCCTATTTGCAACCCTGATTACATGGGTATCAACTGCAATAGCAGGCTTTCCAAAGCCACTACCAAGGATTACATTGGCAGTTTTTCTGCCAATGCCTGATAGGGAAGTTAGTTCCTCCATTACATCTGGCACCTTTGAATTAAACCTTTCTTTTATCTGATGACAACATTGATAAATCATCTTGGCCTTGTTGCGGTAGTAATTAATCTCTTTAATGTCTTCTTCAAGTGTCTTCAAATCAGTTTTTAAAAAGTCATCAAGGCACTTATATTTTTTAAAAAGCCTTTCTGTAACCTCGTTGACCTTTTTATCAGTTGCCTGTGCTGACAGAATAGTTGCAATAACCAATTCTAAGGGATTTGAGAATTTAAGGGCTGTCTTTGCATCTGGATATTTCTGAAAAAGTCCCTTAAGTATATTGCTTATCTTATCAGTCATAAACTACTCTGATTGCTTTAGAATAACTACATCAATCTTGCCTTTTAAAGCCTCTTTAAAGGCTTTTGCATCTTCCTCAGTGCCAATGATAGCTCCATAATGCATTGGTATGGCAATCTTAGGATTTATATCAAGTGCCGCCTTGACTGC
>DUZI01000328.1 GCA_013349595.1 Nitrospirota bacterium | reverse complement strand
GCTATATCTTTTATCATTTCAGCAAGAGACATATCTTGTTCAGCCTTAACAGAATGGTAATACAGAGTGCTGAGTTGTATTTCAAGGATGTCTGCTATTTTTCTCGCTATTACTTGGAATAATACCTTCTGTGGTGATTTGATTTGAAACAACCAAAGAAAATTTGCTATTGCTTTAACTTCACTGAACAAGACATTATTGATGATGTTATCTCCAATAAAGGCTCTTCCACAATACTTTCCATGATAACCGAGGCAAAGAAAAAAGGCGGTTGTAATTGTCAATTCAATCATCCCGAGTTTCGTTGATGTCTTGGTGATGTCCACAAGGTTGTGGATAGGACAAAAGGCGATTTATGTTTATAACTTTATAACCTCTGTAGTATTCTCATTCACTAACAAAATCAAAATTACTTGAATTAACCCCTATGATTGATAAAATTTTCATCCATAATCTAATTAGTTTAGAAAATACTTTAGCCATTTTCAGAGGGGCAAAATTTATATATGAAAATTCATTGAAGGAATATCATAATGTTTGAAATAGTTCTACTTTCTGCCTTTATCTCTGAAGTGGCAGGCTTTGGCGGTGCACTTTTATTGAGTGAATGCCTATTGAAAAATTTAAGCGATATGTAGCTTTTTTTAGAAGCAATAGCCTGCTATATGGTGATAAATGAGTGATAATGATTTTTTAATCATTTTCACTTTACCATTCTGACTTGATGCCTGGGAAAGTTTATATAAAACTATTAAGAGAGATGTGGACTGATGTCACACCTGCTGTAAGTTATTGGAGACATACAACTTTAGAGTCTGATACAAGGCTCCCTGCTATGGCAACAGATAAACACCTTTGAATCAGCAGGAGGTCCGGTAAATGTGACTGTCACTCTCCTCTACCGTAGGGCCTTTATTGAGATGATGAAGCAGAAAAAGTGGAAAACCCCAGATATAATAATGGCACAGAAGATTATTCCATGGTCGGAAATAAATCAAAAAAGAAAATAATTTTTGTCTAAGACACAGCGGTCATTATGACTGCTGTGGTAATTAGATTGGTAGGTTTTATGAAATTATTTCTTTTTCTGTTTTAGCAATATACAAGGTGCATGAGATATAACTACATGAACACCTTGGCTGTTCAGTTTTTCTCTTATTACTTCAACATTTTTTTCCTTATCTTGATAAGGTGAAAAGGTGGTTACTGAATCAGCCCCACAAGCCTTACAGATTTCCTCAAGAGATAATTTCTTTGTCTCCTCTCCATCAGCGGTAAATCCTGTCAGAGGGGTAGGTTGATGACCTGTCATTGCAACTGCATCGTTGTCAAGTATAGCAACAAGGATGTTTGCCTTATTATAGACTGCAGATATTAAGGCAGTAATGCCAGAATGTAAAAAAGTTGAATCCCCAAGCACTGCAACTACTCCATTTACTCCTTGATAAGACATACCAGCAGCCTTACTTATACTAGCACCCATACACAAACAGGTATCAAGAGCAGAAAGAGGAGGTGCAGCTCCAAGGGTATAGCATCCAATATCTCCTGCGACAAAAGTAGGCTTTGCAGAATTTAGGCTATAATAAAACTCCCTGTGGGGACATCCCTGACACATTACAGGTGGCCTTCCTGGCAAGGTTATATCTGAAGGTGGCTTAAATTGGATATCTTCTTCGGTATTATTCTCAATATATCTAAAAACCTCAGGACCTAATTCTCCCTCCATTGGGATATTGCCTGACCTCTTGCCTTTAATCTTTTTAGAGTATTTAAGTGAAATGTCTTCAAGGTAAGGATAGCCTTCTTCAATTACCCATATTTCATGAAGACCTTTTATGAAACTTGTGATAATCTCTTCATTTACAGGGTAGGCACCAATTTTCAAGATTGCATAGTTATCAGCAAATTCTTTTATAAAATGATAGGTAATCCCAGATGTAATGATGCCTTTCTTTTGACCTCTCTTCTTTTGAATGATGTTAAGGTTTGATTCTTTTATCCATTCTATTATCTTTGATTGCTTTGAATTAAGATTTTTATGACATCTAATCACATTTGAAGGGACTGCTATCATGGAAGATGGGTCTTTTACTATCTTTACTGGATTTTCATCTCTTATTTCTTTTATTTCCACAGGGGTGTATGAATGGGAAATCCTTGTAACAGACCTGACTATTATTGGAAGATTAAGCATTTCAGAAAGGTCAAAGGCTTTTATTATAAAATCCTTTGCCTCTTGTGAATCAGAGGGTTCAAGCAATGGAATCTTTGCAAATTGGGAGAGGTATCTAGTATCTTGTTCGTTTTGAGAGGAATAGGCACCAGGGTCATCGGCTACAAGCAAGACAAGTCCACCCTTTGTTCCAAGGTAAGCCATTGTCATAAGTGGGTCAAGGGCAACATTTAGCCCCACATGTTTCATTGTACAAAGAACTCTTCTTCCTGTATAGGAAACACCCATTGCTGTCTCAAGGGCAACCTTTTCGTTGACTGCCCACATTGCCTTGCCTTTGTATTTCTTTGATAAATCACCAATTATCTCTGTTGAAGGTGTGCCAGGATAACCAACCACTAATGATGCACCTGCTTCAATAGCACCTCTGCCTATTGCTTCATTTCCAGATAAGAGTTCTTTAGTGTTATTAAGTTGCATATTCATTTACATTTCCCTCCCTATTGCCTTTGCTATGGGTTTTAATTCTTGGATGAGTTTTTTAAAGAAATCAGGTCTGAGTGATTGCTCTCCGTCTGAAAGTGCCTCTTCAGGATTCATGTGAACCTCCATCATCAAAGCGTCAGCACCAGCTGCAACGGCTGCCTTTGCCATTGCAGGGACTAGATCCCATTTGCCTACCCCGTGGCTTGGATCAACGACAACTGGAAGGTGTGAAAGCTGCTTTAGAAGTGGCACTGCACTCAAATCAAGGGTATTTCTTGTGGCAGTCTCAAAAGTCCTTATCCCTCTTTCACAAAACATGACCTCATGATTACCCCTTGACATTATGTATTCAGCAGACATTAGCCATTCTTTGATAGTTGATGAAAGGCCTCTCTTAAGCAAGACAGGCTTCTTAGCTGCACCAACTTCAAGAAGAAGCCTAAAATTCTGCATATTTCTTGCCCCTATTTGTATAATGTCCGTATATTTAACAATTATATCAATATCTCTTGCATCCATTATCTCCGTGACTATATATAGACCTGTCTGTTCCCTTGCCTCTGCAAGATACCTAAGTCCTTCCTCTCCTAATCCTTGAAATGAGTAGGGTGATGTTCTTGGTTTAAAGGCACCTGCCCTTAAAAAAGTAGCACCAGCCTCTTTAACCTTTTTTGCTACATCGAGGAGGCTCTCTCTGCTTTCTACCGCACAGGGACCAGCCATGATTTGAATCTTATTTCCACCAATTATCTCACCACCTACATTAATCTCTGTGTTTTCTTTTTTAAATTCCCTGCTTGCAATCTTATAGGGCTTTATTATCCTTAAGACATTTTCAACTCCTTCAATTACCTTTAGGGCATCTTCATCTTCTTCAGATATTACTGAGGTATCACCAATCACTCCGATAATTGTTCTTTCAGTACCCTTAGAGATGTTTGCCTTAAGTCCCCAGTTTTCAAGTTTTTTTACTATATATGTAATTCTATCTTCTTTTGCATCAGGTTTTAATACGATAATGTCCATTAATTATCTCCTTTGTTATGAATGATTTTATAAAAGGCATGGATAAATTTTTCATTCTCTTCTTTGAGACCTACAGTAACTCTTATCTCTTTTGGTCCAACAGGCCTTATGATAATACCTTCTTTTAATAATCTTTCATAATATTCCATAGATGAGCTTTCTAAGAGTATATAAATAAAATTAGTCTCAGATGGTATGTATCTAACATTCATCTTATGAAGTTCCTCGTATAGATAAGCTTTACCTTCGTTGACTAATTTTAATGACTTTTTAAGATGTACCTTGTCTTTAAGTGCCTCAATTGCAGAGATTTGAGATAAGCTATTAGTATTAAAGGGTTCCCTTATTTTATTAATCTCTGTGATTATATCTGCATTAGAGATGCCATAACCAATTCTTAGACCAGCTAACCCATAAGCCTTTGAGAATGTTCTAAGTATTAGAATATTTCTACCATCTGCAAGATATTTCATTGTATTTGGATAATCTTTGCTCTCTACATATTCAATGTATGCCTCATCTACAATGACGAGTATGTCCATTGGGAGTTTTTTCATAAAAGACCTAAACTCTTCCTTTGTATTTATTGTGCCAGTAGGGTTATTGGGATTTGCAATAAAAACAATCTTTGTTTTGTCAGTGACCATGTCAAGCATCTTTTTTAAATCATGTTTGTAATCAATAAGAGGCACTTCTATTGCTTTTGAACCTACAGATTTTACAGCCATTGAATAAACTACAAATGAAGGATTAGCCATTATAGCTTCATCACCATGACTCATGTAAGTCCTCACTGCTAAATCAATCAATTCGTTGGAGCCATTACCAAGTATGATGTTATCGATAGTTATTAATATTTTAGATGTTGATAATCTCTCTGCTAATGCCTGCTTAAGATAATATCCACCACCATCTGGATATCTGCCAACTTCTGATGAATTCTTCAAAAAGTTTTTAATTGCCCTAAGGGCTTTCTTTGAGGGCCCAAGAGGATTTTCATTAGAAGCAAGTTTGATTGAGCCTGTGATGCCAAGTTCCCTTTCAAGCTCAGAGATGGGTTTCCCTGGAACATAAGGTTTGATTTGTGATACATAATCAAGTGATTTTAGCATGTTATTTACCTCTCTACTTTGTCGCCTATTGGATAGGATCCAAGATGTTTGAGATATAGACAACTGTCTTTTACCTCTTCTATGGCGTTTTTTAATTTTTTATCTTCAATATGACCAATCATGTCGGCAAAGAAAATATATTCCCATGCCCTTCTTTTTGATGGACGAGATTCTATCTTTGAAAGATTGATGTTTGATTTTTTAAAAGGCTGAAGGACATTAAATAGGGCACCTGGCTTGTCTTTTAATGAAAACATGATAGATGTCTTATCTTTGCCAGTCTTTTTAGGATAGTCTCTTGCTATAACAAGAAACCTTGTATAATTATTTTTATTGTCTTCAATCCTCTTTTCAATGAATTTTAAATCATAAAGTTTTGCAGCGAGTTCACTTGCGATTGCTGCAGTCTCTTCATTTTGAGACGCCATCTCTGCAGCCTTTGCTGTGCTTACTGCATCTAATACAGGGATGTGTGGCAAATTCCTCTCAAACCACTCTTTACACTGTGCAGATGCCTGGGGGTGGGAATATACTCTTTTTATCTTCTGTATATCTCCGTCCTTTGATAAAAGATTGTGTGATACCTCAAGCATCACCTCTGCAGCTATCTTTAAATCACAATCTACGAATACATCAAGGGTATAACTAACTACCCCCTCATTTGAATTTTCAATAGGAACGAGACCATAATCGGCTTTTTTTGCCTCTACTGCCTCAAAGATTGCTTTAATCCTCTCTACAGGGATATAGTTGGCAGATGAACCAAAATGCCTGATTGCTGCAAGATGAGTAAATGTCCCTTCTGGTCCAAGATAGGATACTTTTAAAGGTTCTTCAAGTGAGAGCGACGCAGAGATTATCTCTCTGAAAATAACCTTAATGGCATCCTTTGGGAAGAGCCCATGACATTTATTTGTAACCCTCTCGATGATTGCCCTCTCTCTTTCAGGATTGTGAAAGGCAAGATTTGAATCTCTTTTGATCTTCGCAATCTTTGTGACAATTTCAGCCCTTTCAGAGAGAAGACTTACTATGGAATCATCAATCTTATCAATTAAATTCCTTAATTCTTCAAGTTCTGGTGTAAGTTTTACTTTTTTCATAAGTGGAAATAATACCTAAAAAAATTATTTTTTTCAAAAATATTTTTATAAACCTTAAAATAGCGCTTAGGAAGGGCTGTTTCAGGCTTTTTATAATCGACAGTTTTTATTTAATTTTGCTTTATTCATTATAATGCAATGCCTTATGACAAAGCTCCTTAGGAACTTTTTTTATATGGTGTCGTATAAAAATCCTTCACCAGCCCTTCCTATCTTACTTGCTGATTTTATTAAGCTTTTTAGTTCTATCTCCGATTTTGGGTAATAATCAACTGATTGATTTATTAGAAGAGTTAAAATATAATATGTTTTTTTTTAAAATAAAATGAAAGACGAACTAATTAAAAGAAGATTTTTAGAAGATGATACACCCTCAATAGTCAATCTTTTCAATGAGGTTTTTAGTGAAAAGGCATCTATTGATT
>DUZI01000274.1 GCA_013349595.1 Nitrospirota bacterium | reverse complement strand
TTACTGTCTTTGTTAAAAAAACAAGGGCATTTTTTACAGCATCATCGGTTACTGCCCTACTTGAAATGGTCACGCCTGTAACTGCTTGAATGTTTTCTTTTGTTTCAACCTTTACAAGTTTTATCTGGTCTATGGATTTACCAACGAATTGACCTTTAAATTCTGGTGTTTCAATTTCATCACCTAAACCAGGTGTTTCAGCGTGCGATAGTATCTCTATTTTGATAATCTTAAAATTATTATCAACTGCTATGAGGACATTTATATAGCTTGAATAACCCTTACCAAAGGACTGTATTATATAACCTATTGGTTGACCTGATTTTTTAGCGATGAAATATTCAGCATTTTTGTTATGGATCTTCCAGTCTCCGAGTTTTTCAATCATATCTGCCTCAGGGAGCATCTTTTTTAATGCCCTGTCTTTTTCTATTAAGGCATTTTTATACATTATTGGTGATGTTTTCGCATATACACCAGCAAGGATAAAACCGCCAATCAGATAGATAATTACGAGGGTTAAGGTTATTTTGATTATGTCTTTTCCGTTCATTTTTTCTCTGTCTTTTTAAATCCAAATGGTTTTGATTTAAAGCCCCTATCAATCAGCGGGGCAAAACAGTTCATAATCAATATAGCAAACATTACGCCTTCAGGATAACCACCTTTAAGACGAATGAGCATTGTCAACATACCACAACCAATGCCAAATATAATCTGTGCATTTTTGACAGTAGGACAGGTTACATAGTCTGTTGCCATAAAGAAAGCACCTATGAGCATCCCACCACTTATAAGATGAATGATTGGGTCACCTGTAAAAAGGGCACCTTTCCCTCCAAATATCCAGGCTATCAAGGCTGATGTAGCCAGAAAAGAAAAAGGTATATGCCAAGTGATATATCCTCTATATAACAAGAAAAAGGCACCAATGAGTATTGCTATGGCAGAGGTCTCACCTATTGAACCTGCCCTATGTCCTACAAATAATTGTATGTAAAGATTTGTAGTATCACCAAATATTTCAATTAATTTAGTGAGGCCTTCTTCTTTTAAAATACCAAGAGGTGTTGCAGAAGTTTTTGCATCAATCTGTATGAAGGCAGAGGTTGGTTCTTTCCATATGGTCATGAGTTTAGGGAAAGATATGAGTAAAAAGGCCCTGCCAATTAGCGCAGGGTTAAAAATATTATAACCAAGACCACCAAATAGTTGTTTTGTAATGACAATTGCTACAAAAGAACCGATAATAGGGATATAAAAGGGCACTGAAGGTGGAAGATTAAGTCCTAATAACAAGCCTGTAAGGGAGGCACTACCATCATTTATAGTGATGTTTTTCTTTAATGCTTTTTGGTAAATATACTCAAAGGCAACTGCTGAAACAATTGAAAGGACTAAGGTGATACCAGCAAGGGGACCAAAGAAATAAAGACCCATAAAAGTGGTTGGTAGCAAGGCAAGATTGACTGTCCACATAATATGGGCAGTTGACTCGGGGCTTTTTATATGGGGACTAACGGTAACAAAAAGATTATCTGCCTTAATTATTATCTCGTTTTTTGTTGTTTTTTTAGATTTCATTTATCAACTTACCCTTTATGGTTTAGTTAAAGACTTTGCAAGTCTGACAAATTGCACAATTGGTCTTTTTGATGGACAGACATAAGTGCATGAACCACATTCAAAACAATCAAAGAGGTTGTATTCCTTTGTCTCCTCATAAAAACCTTTCTCACTCATAATACTCAACATGTTTGGCATAAGTCCCATTGGGCACGCATCAATGCATCTTCCGCATCTAATACATGGACCAAAGTTATCCACATGTAACAACTCTTCTTCAGGGAGGGCAACAATGCCTGATGTCCCTTTTGTTATAGGCATGTCAAGAGTATTTATTGCAAAACCCATCATTGGTCCACCTGATATGACCTTTGCAGCAGGGGATTTAAATCCACCACATTCATAAATCAAGTCAGAAATGAGTGTGCCAACCTTTGCATAAAGATTTTTTGGTTCTTTAATGGCTTCGCCAGTTACAGTGATTACCCTTTCAATGAGAGGTTTGCCAAATCTTACAGCCTCAAATACTGCTACGGTAGTGCCAATATTTTGCACAAGCGCTCCAACATCCATAGGTAAACACCTTGGTGGGACTTCTCTATTTGCACAGGCTTTGATAAGCATCTTTTCAGCACCTTGTGGATATTTTACTTTTAATGTGACAATTTTAATATCTCTTTCTGATTTAGTAGTATCACTTAAAACCCTTATGGCATCTGGTTTGTTGTTTTCAATACCTATAAAACCCTTTGTAACGTCAAGGATTTTCATCAATATTTTGAGTCCTTGAACGATTTCTTCAGGTCTTTCAAGCATCAATCTATAATCAGCAGTTAAATAAGGTTCACATTCTGCACCATTAATAATAACAAAATCAATAGGTTTTTCTTTTGGGGGTGAAAGTTTAACATGAGTGGGAAAGGCAGCTCCCCCCATTCCCACAATTCCTGCCTCTTTAATTTTTGCCTTGAGTTCATCAGGTGAGAGGCTCATATAATCAGGATTATCTTTCAATGTTGTCCATTCTTCGGTCATGTCATTTTCAATAGCCACGCAAGATACCATTCTTCCCGTAGGTGTTGGATAATCTATGATTCCTGATATTTTTCCTGATACAGAAGCATGAACAGGGGCAGATACAAAGCCTTCAGGAGAGGCAATGAGTTCGCCTTTTTTGATGGTCTGACCTGTTGATACAACTATCTTAGAAGGTGCACCAATGTGTTGGATAATTGGTATTAGAACTTTTTTAGGTGCCTTTTGAGGAGTTATAGGGTTGTCTTTTGATAACTCCTTCTTATCAGGTGGATGAATTCCACCTTTAAAGGTTTGCATTTAAAAAACCTCCGAGTAAAACAGAGTTAATATATTGAAAAAAAACACTATTTAATACCATTTTGAAAAAGTTAAAGTCAAGGTTAATTTGTTTGTCCCAAATCAGCAATAGAACTGAGAACCTAATAAAATCAAAAAGATAGAGTAGGAAGGGTTGGTGAGGAATTTTTATACGACACCTTATAAAAGAAATCTTGAGAAACTTTAGCAAAAGGCATTGCATTATAAAGGATAGAGCTGAAATCGTTGATTATAAAAATTCTGAAACAGTCCTTCCTATCGCTATTTTTGGGTAATGTTGGTAGCGTAAAATTTTCTGTGTAAATTTTGAAAGAGCAAAGAGATAGGGTGTATTCTCCATTGTTTAATTACTTGACACAATTATGAATCTCTATTAGAATTTCACTGTAAATTTAATATTTTCAAATGGAGGCAGGATGAATAAGAGTTATGATGAGGTTTACAAAAGAAGTATTGAAGATTGTGATGGGTTTTGGTCAGAGGTGGCAGAAAAGATAGATTGGTTTAAAAAATGGGATAAAGTCCTTGATGATTCAAATAAACCTTTTTATAGATGGTTTCAGGGTGGTCAATTAAACACCTGTTACAATGCACTGGACAGGCATGTAGAGAAGGGGAGGGGGAGTCAGATTGCCCTTATTTATGATAGCCCAGTAACTAAAAAGATTGAGAAATTTACCTACGAACAGCTCTTACAGCAAGTATCACTCTTTGCAGGTGCCCTAAAGGCCATAGGTATAGAAAAAGGTGATAGAATAGTCTTATATATGCCAATGGTTCCTGAGGCAGTTATAGCTATGCTTGCTTGTGCAAGACTTGGGGCTATTCATTCGGTTGTATTTGGAGGTTTTGCCCCTAATGAACTTGCAGTGAGGATTGATGATGCCAAACCTAAATTAGTAATATCTGCCTCAGGTGCTATTGAGGTTACAAGACTTATATACTACAAGCCAATGTTAGATAAGGCTTTAAGTATAGCTAAACACAAACCAGATAAATGTATAATCCTTCAAAGACCAGAGGTAATGGCAGAACTCAATAAGGAGATGGATATAGATTGGAAGGATTTTATAAAATCTGCCAAACCAGTTGATTGTGTACCTGTTAATGCAACAGATCCTCTTTATATCCTTTACACTTCCGGCACAACAGGCACACCAAAAGGCGTAATGCGTGACAATGGTGGTCATGCAGTCGCGCTAAGATGGAGCCTTGAAAATATTTATGATACTCATCCTGGTGATGTTTTCTGGGCTGCCTCTGATGTTGGTTGGGTAGTTGGTCATTCTTATATTGTTTATGCCCCATTAATTACAGGTTGCACAACTATACTTTATGAGGGCAAGTCAGTAGGCACACCTGACCCTGGTGCTTTTTGGAGGGTCATCTCTCAACACAAGGTAAAAACCCTTTTTACCGCACCTACTGCCTTTAGGGTAATTAAAAGGGAGGACCCAAGCGGGAGTTATTTGAGTAAGTATGATATGGGTAATTTTAAATATCTCTTTCTTGCAGGTGAAAGGACAGACCCTGATACTTACCAGTGGGCATCTAATCTCTTAAAGGTGCCTGTTATTGACCATTGGTGGCAGACAGAGACAGGTTGGCCCATCACTGCTAATTGTCTCGGTATTGAAAAGATGCCTGTAAAGCCCGGTTCATCAACTAAACCAGTGCCAGGTTATGATGTTAGGGTGCTTGATAATGATGGTAAAGAGGTGCCGAGAAACAAAGAAGGACTTGTAGTTATAAAACTACCCCTACCACCTGGAACACTTCCTACTCTATGGAATAACGATGAAAGGTTTAAGGAATCTTATTTAAAGATGTTTCCAGGATATTATCTAACAAATGATGGTGGTTATATAGATTCTGATGGTTATGTTTATATAATGGGTAGGGTTGATGATGTTATTAATGTGGCAGGCCATAGGTTATCGACTGGTGAAATGGAGGAGATTATCGCAAAGCATCCTGATGTGGCTGAGTGTGCAGTTATTGGTGTACACGATACATTAAAGGGTCAATTGCCTGTAGGGCTTGTAGTATTAAAATCAAATTCACAAAAGGTAGAAGATGAAATTACTCAGGAATTAGTCAAGATGATGAGAGATGAATTAGGTCCTATTGCATGTTTTAGAAAGGTATGTGTTGTATCAAGATTACCAAAGACTCGTTCAGGTAAGATATTAAGAGGCACTATGAAGAGGATTGCCGATGGGTCTGAGGTAGTAATTCCACCAACTATAGATGACCCTGTAACCTTATCAGAAATTGAAGAAGCATTAAAGAGGATTGGCTATGCAAGGAAAGATTCAGAGTTTTTTGTTGGTTGCCTGAGATTAGATGAAAGATTGTAGATATGATTTTTCTAAATAAGCTCATTAACATTATCACCTTTACCAACTTGCCTATTAGAAAAAAGTTTTTATTATTTTCTGCAGGCACACTCTTTTGGCTAATAATAACAAGTTTGATAGGCTTTATCTGTATCTATTTTGCAAATCAGAAGTCTGCTACAATCCTACATGGTATTGTCCCTCAACAGGATGCAATGATTGCTATTGTTAGAAAGTTAAGAGGGGCTAATATCTCAGCCCATAAAATGATATTGGCACAAGATAACGAGGAGTTAATGGAATTATATGTAATGGCTAAGACAAGAATCAGAGACTGTTACAACATACTTACAGCATTACTTTCTGGTGGTATCGTAAAGGATGAATTAAGGATTATAGATAAGACTATAGATGAATACAATGTGCTGCCTATGCAGGATCTGGAATCCCGAAAACACCTCAAGGAGATACTTTTAAAGGTCAATACTCTACTAACAGATATGGATAAGTTTTACATTTCTATAAGATCAGGTGTCAATGGGGAAGATGCAAATATTTACTTTGAAAACCATGACAGATTAACAAAAGATGCAGTTGTCCAACTTACTTTATTGATGAATTTTAATAAAAAGTTGTTGCATGAAAAGAAAAAGGAGATTGATGTTATTTTTGTTTATTCTGTTTTGATTATTTCGGGTGTTCTTTTTATGGGTATAAGTCTTTCTATAATATTCGGATTTTTAATCGCTAAAAACCTTGTTAAGCCTATTGATGATATTATTACAAGGTTTAGGAGTTTTTATGAAAAGGGGTTTAGTTCTGAATTTAATCTAACACCTAAGGGGAAAGATGAGATTGTCTATCTTTCTTATGAGTTTGAAAAGTTATTAAATACTATAGAGGATATGTCTTCTTTTTAAGAGGCTTATTGAAGAAGATGAGACTGTCCCAAAATCGGCGATAGAACTAAAAAGCTTAGTAAAATCAGCAAGTAAGATAGTAAGGGCTGGTGAAGGATTTTTATACGACACCTTATAAAAAAAGTTCCTAGGGCTTTGTCATAAGGCAT
>DUZI01000199.1 GCA_013349595.1 Nitrospirota bacterium | reverse complement strand
ATCTGTGTACTCTTTCCAACACCATCAGGACCTTCAATTACAACAAACTTTCCCTTATTCAATGCCAGATTACCTTTGATTAAAATAATTTAAGAACCATCTCTTCTTTTAATCTAATTAGTATCTGTCCAATCTTGATTGTTTCATGCAATGTTCTTGACCCTGCACCACAGGAAGGCGACAGAAGGCTTTTTGAGAGGATAAGGTCTCTTTCAATGTGTTTTGATAGGATTTCTATGTTATGCTCAAGCTTATCATATACCTGTTCAAAATCAACACTTTTAATCACATCAGATGTAGGCACAATTCCCCATACGATGTATCCACCCTTGTTAATAAATTCATTAATTTTATGGTGATAAATGTTAAAGGTCTCAAAATATTCGAAAGCGTCAAAACTTATCATATCAACATTACTGTTTATCACCATCTCCCAGTCAGCCTTGCCACAGCAATGAATACAAGAGATTGCACCTGCTTTTTTGATAGTCTCAACTATTTCTTTTATTAAACGCAATACCTCTGCTTCCTCAACACCCATATAAGCAGTGCTTCCAATTGCTGTAAATACAGGCTCATCAATGAAAAAAATTATTTTATTTGTAAGAGGTTGCAGTAAATCAATCTGCCAAAGTATCTTTGACTTCAAGATCATCAGGGCGATTTCTCTTAACTCTTCATCAAAGTAAATCAATCTGCCTGCACTATCATTTAAAGATAGAGTAAATGTTAGAGGCCCCGTAATATGAGCTTTCAAAAATTCAAATCTTCTTTTTTTGGCAACCTTAAGAAAGGCATGGAGTCCCTCTGCATAATCTGAAGAGATTGCTATACGAGTTTGTTCAGTCCATTTTTCATAGAATCGCTCAAGTTCATCGCTATTGTCTCTGACAATAGTAACTGTCTGACGAGAGTTGTCAATTCTAACAAAGGGCATTCCCTCTGAATATTGAGCAACCATTGATTCTCTAAAAGAGATTTTAGGCAATTGAGGCCAAAAGGGAACATCAAAACACTGCATTACAAACCTACATGCTTCATCAGGATTCGTATGAGGTAAGCTTCCTATACCTGTTGTTGAAAAAGGTTTCATTATCGTTTTAAAAAGTCTTACTTTCTTCTTTGAGCTCTCGTTTGTTTACGGAGCTTTTTATGTTTATGTTTGCGCATCTTTTTTTTACGCCATTTTACAACGCTACCCACATCATCACCTCCTATTTATGACAGTTCTTAAAATGAGATTTTGCTGATTCCATAAATGCTTCTAATTGTAATTGTGTAACTTGTGATTCAGTTCCATCATAGGGAATACTAATGCAAGGCACCCCAAAAGTCCTTGAGATATGTTTTAGTGTGGCTGTAACTATTGTGCCAGGCATACACCCAAAAGGCATTGCATTGACTATACCTGATGCACCTTTTTCTATTAGATCGACAGCCTTGCCAATACTCAATATGGTCTCTCCTTCAAAGGAATCATGAATATAGGGAGATGCAAGCCTGATAGTCTCATCTATCTCTGGTTCTCTGAGAGTCTTGAGGACTCCTTCAAAGATATGAGAGTATTTATGATGTATTCTCTTTTGAACATGCCTTGTAAAAAAGATGCTCATAATAGCAGAAATATCTTTTTTTATCAATGCCCTTTTAAAAGATATATGATTTATATAAAGAATCCACTCTTCTATTGGAGCAAGCCATATCTCTGCATCAAGAGATTCAAGTTTTCTAACAAGATTTTCGTTTGAAAATTTGTGAGATCGCACATATATTTCGCCAATAATGCCTATAAGAGGTTTTTTCTCTTGTCTTTTTTGTATTGAAAGAAATTCTTCTTTGATTTGTCTTAAAAGTGCAGACATATCTGATTTTGGTGTAATCAAAGTTTCATAAATCTTTTGATGGTAGTGATTATAAAGCCTATCAGCTTCGCCCTCTATGCTTTCATAAGGTCTTGTCTCGTGAAGACACTTTAACAAGAGTTCATTGGCAACAATTCCTTTCCAAGCGCACTTTGAAAAATCACTTCCTACAATTCCAAGTTCTTTATATAAGCCTTCATCCTGTGACGGTGCAAAGACTGGTATATCGTCATAACCAAGACCTTCGAGGATAAGTTTTTGTGCATGATTGTATTGACCAAATCTACAAGGTCCTATACCTGAAGGCATAAAAAATGCTGATTTATCAGGTTTAAAACCTGAGGAGAATACCTTCTTAAGCATATCACCTGTTGTAACAATAAAGGGATAACATTCCTTGCCTGATACATATCTTTTGCCGATCTCTATAGACTCCTTATCAGACTCTGGTAATACCTCTGCATCGATCCCAGAGGATACAAAGGCAGACTTAATTGCTATTGCATGGTCTGTCATATTTGGGATATAAAGGGTTGTTTTTTTGCTCACAGTAGCTTTTTTATGAAGAGAAGCAGATTTAAAATTATTATTAATCAAAGGTTTTTTAAGCGTTTTTTGCTGTTCAATACTATCAAGATAAGCTTCACATCTTGTTATTGCCCCAGCATCTGCACTGTGTTCATCAATCTCAATCTGAAGGAATGCCTTTGACCCCATCTCTTTGCTAAGATATTTTAAGATGAAGGAATCAGGACCGCATGAAAAATTGCCAATATATATCATATTTAAGTTAGGTAAGTCTCTTATTATCCTTGACGCTTTTAGGAATCTCTGTCCTGATCTCCAATACATATTTGGATAGTCTTCAATGATTGAAATATTCTCTAAGGGGAGCATATCCATAGGAATTGTAAAGACATTCATCTGGGAAAGCTTTTTAGGTATGTCAAGATTAACCCCTGCATCAAAGGCATTGTAAGACCTTCCTACTATGGTAATGACATCTTTACCCATTTTAATTTCTTCAAAGACCTCTTTACCCTTTTGCCTAATCCAATTATCAAATACTCTCTGTCTATCAATTGCAATAGCAATTGCCTTTGAAACCTCTGATTTTGTCACATCATAGGGCTTTAGCACTTTAAAAAGTTCCTGTTCAATAAACGGCATGCCTCTTCTATAATCAATTACTGGATTTAAAGACTTGATGCCTGCAATAGCAAGCCGTGTAATGTAAGGTATTGTTTGAGTATATGGACATGCTACTGACCTTTCGTAGTCACCTTCTTTTTGTGCAAGATTTACAAAACTTGGAGAAAATATTGCATCTATTCCTTCATCAATGAGCCACTTTACATGGCCATGAGCAACCTTCACTGGGAAACAGGCTTCAGAGAGGACATTTTCAATACCAAGCGTAACAATCTTTTTATTAGTTTTAGGAGATACAACTACTTCAAAACCTAATTCCCATAAAAAGGTGCTCCAATAAGGCAGATAGTCCTGAATATAGAATATGTATGGAAGACCAATCTTTATACCCTTCTTTGACCTCTTTGATTCAGAATATTCATTATGACTTTGCCAAAGCCTTTCTTCTCGTTCAACAAAAATATTTTTTATATCAGGTTTAATTGATTTTCTTAAATCATATTTTTCACACCTTCCACCATAATAAAGATAATCCTTCTCATCTTTTACCTTGACTCTATTTATTTCACATACATTAGGACAGCCCTTACATTCAAAAGAATCAATATTATATTCTTTCTTTGAAATATCAAATCCTTTAAAGAGTGTCTTTTGTTGGCTCTCTTTCATGAAATCTCTTGCTATGATAGCCATGCCTATTGCCCCTGTCACATCATGATTTGGCGGGACAATTATCTCCTTATCAAGATATTTTTCAAAGGCTGCAACCACAGACTTATTAAAAGCAACACCACCTTGAAAGAATATCTTATCGCCAATTCTTTTACCTGTTACTACTCTATTGATGTAATTTTGAACTATTGAGTAGGCAAGCCCTGCCAATAGGTCTTTTTTGGGAATACCTTTTTGAAGATTAGAGATGAGAGAATTTTCCATAAAAACTGTGCATCTTTCTCCAAGCATGCAAGGTGACTGTGAACAAAAGGCATAATTAGCAAAGTCTTCTTTGATATTAATATCAAGTTTTTCTGCCTGCTCTTCAAGGAATGACCCTGTGCCTGCAGCACAGGCTTTGTTCATCTCAAAGTCTATAATCACCCCATCTTTCAAGCTAATATATTTTGAATCTTGTCCGCCAATCTCAAAAATTGTATCTACTTTAGGATCAATAAATGTTGCAGCAGTGGCTTGAGCAGTAATCTCATTTTTTACAATATCTGCCCCTACATAATCAGCAATCATGTATCTTCCAGAACCTGTAGTCCCAACTCCACAAATACATATCTTTTCTCCTATCTCTTCAAAAATTTCTCTTAACCCTTGATTTACTGCCTCAATGGGTCTTCCAGCGGTCATTAAGTATCTTTTGGCTATCAAATTGCCTTTTTTATCAATAACTGCAAGGTTTGTGCTGATAGATCCTATGTCTATTCCAAGATAAGACTCTTCATTAATCCTTTCTAAATATTTTGTATTGATAGAAAAATTGCCATTAAGATGTCTTTGAAAGAAGCTATCTCCTTCACAAATCAAGGGTGAATATCCCTTTGTTGTCTTAATCGATTTAAATTCCTTTTCAATCAGTAAAAGCAGTTTATCATTAAACTCAAAAACAACTCTGTCATCATAATCCTTTAACAATGAACCAATTGCACCCATCAAGGCAAAATCTTCAGGCACAATCAAGTCATCAATTTGAAGAATCTCCTTAAAAGCCCTTACCATTCCAGCATTAGCAGCCACTCCACCTTGAAATGAAATAGGGGTCATTAAATCAAGCCCCTTTGCGATTGTCCCTTTATAATTTCTTGCAACAGCAAAACATAAACCAGCGACAATATCTTCAACAGGAGTAGCAATCTGTTGTAAGTGAATCATGTCAGACTTTGCAAAGACACTACAACGACCTGCGATCTTAGAGGGTCTTTTTGAATAGATAGCCATTTTACTAAAATCATCAATAGACAATCTTAATCTCTCAGCCTGTTGTTCTAAAAAAGAACCTGTACCAGCAGCACATACAGAATTAAGGGCAAAGTCTTTTATCTCACCCTCTTTTAATATTATTAATTTTGAGTCCTCTCCACCTAGTTCAATGATAGTCTTTACTTGTGGATAGAGTTTTTTTACAGAATAGGCTTGTGCTACTAATTCATTAACAGGTTTTATATTAAGAAATTGGCTAATTAATTTACTGCCAGAACCAGTTATAGAAAGGGAACATTTTGAATACTTTGTCTTTATATTCTTGAGGACTTCAAGGGCGGTATCAACTACATGACCATTGTGCCTGAGATAAGTACCTTCAATTTTTTGGAGATTTTCATCAAATATGACTGCTTTTACTGATACAGAACCAATATCAAGACCAACATAAACCATAGACTTATATTCCTATACCAACTTTATGACTTTTCGATTAAATTATCAGCCCAACTCAATCCCGCTGATACATTTGGAAAACCAATTGTGCTTGTAGTTAGTAAAATTGCATGATAAATTTCTTCAGCACTTGCACCTAACTCAAGTGCTCTCCTTGTGTGTGAATGAACAGCACCTTCAGATCTGATTGCAGTTGATACAGCTATTTTTATCAGTTGAGATGTTTTTTCGTCTAATGGTCCTGATGATTTAATAGTCTTCCCAAGATTTTCAAGGGCTGTAAAATATTTCTGTTGTTGAGGAACCTTTGCCATACATCCTCCATAAAATTTTTTAAAAATAATATAGACAGGAATAATACCATAAATAGAGATAATTCTACCCAATTTGTTTGACACCCAAAATCAGAGATAGAACTGAGAACTTAATAAAATCAAGTAGGAAGGGTTACCCAAAATCAGAGATAGAACTAAAAAGCTTAGTAAAATCAGCAAGTAAGATAGTAAGGGCTGGTGAAGGATTTTTATACGACACCTTATAAAAGAAATATTGAGAAACTTTAGCAAAAGGCATTGCAGTACAAAGAATAAAGAAAAATTAAAATGAAATCATCGATTATAAAAATCCTGAAACAGCCCTTCCTATCTGGGTTGACAGTATCTGTTTTTTTTACAAGATTGAAATATTATAACCGATGCAATTTTTTAAAACTGGAGGCGAAGGTGAGTAAAAGAGATCTGTCACATAAAAATCAGGGGCTCTTAGTTATTGTTGTATCATTTATACTTCTTTTAATACATTCATGCGAGCAAAAAGCTCAAAAGATAGCCCCTTTGCCTCCTTCAGTAGAGGTCGTATCAGTGGTTCAAAGGGATGTGCCTATTTATTCAGAATACATTGGCACCACAGATGGTTTTGTTAATGCAGTTATAAGGGCACAGGTGCAGGGT
>DUZI01000293.1 GCA_013349595.1 Nitrospirota bacterium | reverse complement strand
CCTTTTATAATCGACAGATTTTATTTAATTTTGTTTTATTCATTATAATACAATGCCTTATGACAAAGCCCTAGGAACTTTTTTTTATAAGGTGTCGTATAAAAATCCTTCACCAGCCCTTCCTATCTTACTTGCTAATTTTATTAAGCTTTTTAGTTCTATCGCCGATTTTGGGCAGTCAGGTTATTATTGACTGCCCTTTATTTTTTAATATCATGAAATTTATAGATTATGCAGAGATATACATAAAGTCTGGTGATGGAGGACGGGGATGTGTTAGCTTCAGGAGAGAAAAATATGTCCCCAGAGGTGGACCTAATGGTGGAGATGGGGGTAAAGGTGGAGATGTCATCTTTAGGGCTTCAGATGAATTGCATACACTCCTTGATTTTAGATACAAAAGGATATATAAAGCTAAAAGAGGTGAACACGGGCAAGGCAGTAACAAGAAAGGGAAAGATGGTGAAGACCTTGTAATACCTGTCCCTGTTGGAACCATTATCAAAGATGCAAAAACTGATGAAATTATAGCAGACCTAGATAAGTCTGATAAGGAAGTTCTTTGTGCTAAAGGTGGTAGAGGGGGATTGGGTAATGCACACTTTGCAACTCCAACAAGGCAAACACCTCGTTTTGCTCAACCGGGTGAGCAAGGACAAGAGAGGACAATAATATTAGAGCTTAAGTTATTAGCAGATGTGGGGCTTGTAGGTATGCCTAATGCAGGCAAATCAACATTTATCTCAAAGGTCTCTTCTGCCAGACCAAAAATTGCCGATTATTCCTTTACAACTTTAAAACCAAATCTTGGTGTAGTTAAGACTGAAGATTACAAAAGCTTTGTCATTGCAGACATACCTGGTATAATTGAGGGGGCACATCTTGGGGCAGGATTGGGGATTGACTTTTTAAAACATATTGAACGGGCATCAATACTCCTTCATCTTGTTGACATCTCTGAATTTAATCTATCTAATCCTATTGATGATTTTGAAAAGATTCAAAATGAATTGTATCAATTCAACAATTCACTACTTAACAGACCCTTGATTGTAGTTGGGACTAAATATGATATTGCAGGTAATGGAGAGAGATTGAGGTTATTAAAAGAGTATTGTCAGTTAAAAGATTATGTCTTTTTTACGATTTCATCGGTTACAGACTTTGGAATAAAAGAACTGCTATTATACTTGTCAAAGAGGTTACAATTATAAAATGGCCAGACTTGTTATAAAAATAGGTAGCAACATACTTGCAGACAAAAAGAGTGGGCTCAAGATAAAGAGGATTGAGACTATCTCTGATGATATTTCCAGAATCTGTGCCTTAGGGAACGAGGTCTTGATTGTATCTTCAGGTGCTATTACTGCAGGTATGAAAAGGCTTGGCTTTGTAGAAAAACCATCTGAAGTAAGGTTAAAACAGGCATCTGCAGCAGTAGGACAGTCAATATTAATGTCTGCATACGAGAAAAGCTTTAACAGACATAACAGAAAGATTGCCCAAGTCCTGCTTACAAGAGAAGACTTGTCTAATAGAAAACGCTATATTAATGCAAAAAATACCCTTTTAACTCTTTTATCTTTTAATGTCATACCTGTCATCAATGAAAATGACACAGTCTCTACAGAAGAGATTAAGTTTGGTGATAACGATCAACTTGCTGCGCTTGTAGCAGGCACGGTAGAGGCAGATTGGTTGATTATCCTCTCTGATGTCGATGGTTTATATACAAGCGACCCTACTTCAAATGCAGACGCAGAATTAATCAGAGAGGTTAGTGAAATAACACCTCAAATTGAATCTATTGCTGGTGCCTCAAGGTCTGGAGTTGGAACAGGTGGTATGTATTCAAAGATACTGGCTGCAAAAAAAGCCCTTGCTTATGGTATCAAGGTAAATATAATAAGCGGCAAAAAAAGTGGGGTTTTAAAGAGATTAATATCAGGAAAGCATGAAGGTACAGCTTTTTTGCCAACTGCAAAGTCAATAAATTCAAGAAAAGGCTGGATAGCCTTTGCCACAAGACCCAAAGGGGCTTTGATTTTAGACGATGGAGCTATAAAGGCTTTAGTTAAATCAGGAAAGAGTCTTTTGCCCTCTGGTATAAAAGAGGTGCAAGGTGAATTTGAAATAGGTGAGGCAGTGAGGTGTCTTGATACAAAAGGCATCAAGATAGCAAAAGGTATAGTAAACTATTCATCACAAGACATATCAAAGATAAAAGGCAAAAAGAGCCACTTAATCGAACAAATTCTTGGCTTTAAATATGCGGATGAGGTCATCCACAGAGATAACCTTGTTATCCTTGACATTAAATAATGATTTCAGATAGCTATCAAAGGGTAATTGATTACCTTCGTATTTCAATCACAGATAGGTGTAATCTAAGATGTGTATATTGTGTCCCAAATAAGGGAATTCAATTGTTTGAACACGACGAGGTCTTAACTTATGAGGAGATAATCAGGATTATCCGTGTTGCCTCTACCTTAGGCGTCAAGAAGATAAGGATTACAGGGGGTGAGCCACTATTAAAAAAAGACCTCCCTTTTTTAATCTCTTCAATCAATAGAATCAACGGAATTGAAGATATTAGTCTCACCACTAATGGAACCCTTTTAAAAAAAAATGCCCATGAACTCAAGGAGTCTGGTTTAAAGAGGCTTAATATAAGCCTTGACACTTTTAAAACTCATAGATTTAGAGATATTACAAGGACTGGTAATATTGTTGATGTTTTAGACGGCATTGAAAAGGCTGAGAGGCTTGGATTTTACCCTATAAAGATAAACATGGTGCCTATAAGAGGCATTAATGATGATGAAATAGAAGACTTTGCAAGAATTACTATCAATTCAAGAAGGCATATAAGGTTTATTGAATATATGCCCTTTGGTAAAAGAGAGTTATGGAGCCCAGATAAATACATATCAACTCAGGAAATAATGGATAGGTTAAAGGCTATCGCAGAATTAGAACCAGTAAAGGAGAGAAAGACAGGACCTGCAAGATATTATAGATTTAAAGATGCAGAAGGGGTCATAGGCTTTATAAGCCCGATAACTCATCACTTTTGTAATCATTGTAATAGGTTAAGACTAACTTCCAATGGGATGTTTCGTCCATGTCTTTTCTCTGAGACAGAGATTGATATAAAATCTGCACTGCGGAAGGGATGTGATGATGAGGAGATTAAAAGGCTTTTAAAACTATCTATTGAGATTAAGCCAAAGTGTCATGGATTGAACCACCAAAGGAGCATTGAATTATTTAAACCAATGTCTAAAATTGGTGGTTAGACGAAATCGTCTTTCGTGATTAATAAGCCAATTTTTTCTCTTTATACCTGATGCAAAACCCCTTAAACTCCCATCTGCTCCAACCACTCTATGACAAGGGATTATTATCAAGATAGGATTTTTACCTACTGCATTACCCACAGCCTGGAAACCTTTTTCGTATCCTATGGCATTTGCGAGGGCTTTATAACTTATGATCTCCCCATAAGGAATTTTTAATAAACTCGTCCAGACATATTTTTGAAAATCAGTGCCAGAGCTAAATTTAATGGGGAACTTAAATTGAAACAAAAGTCCGCTAAAGTAATCATCAAGTTCCTTCTTTAGCTCTGTGCAGACAATCTTTTCATTAAAATTTTCAAAATTATTAGAACCTATTGAAAGCCCTGTGAGATAATCGTCTTCAAGACGACAATAAATATTACCAATTATAGAATTATATAACATGATATTTGATTTCATATGCATTAATTATACTTAAAATAATGTTTTATGTGACATAATAAATACTTATGAGCAACTTTGAATTAATTACACCATTTAAACCAAGTGGGGACCAACCTAAGGCAATTGAGGAACTTACAGAGGGTGTTTTAAAAGGGCTGGAACATCAGACCCTGCTTGGAGTTACTGGTTCAGGCAAGACCTTTACAATTGCAAATGTAATAGCAAATACAAACAAACCAGCCTTGATAATTGCCCATAATAAAGCCCTTGCAGCACAATTATACGGGGAGTTTAAAGAACTCTTTCCAAATAATGCAGTGGAGTTTTTTGTAAGTTATTACGATTACTATCAACCAGAAGCCTATATACCTTCATCAGACACATATATCGAAAAGGACGCCTTAGTAAATGAAGATATAGATAGATTGAGGCATTCTGCTACTATTTCTATCCTTGAAAGAAAAGATGTGATAGTAGTTGCATCAGTATCCTGTATTTATGGCATAGGTTCTCCTGATGAATATCTTGGTATGCATCTGTTTATTGAAAAGGGATTGTTGATAAAGAGAGCAGAGTTACTAAAAAAACTCACTGAAATGCTTTATTTGAGGTCTGATAATGAGTTCAAGAGGGGGACTTTCAGGGCAAGGGGTGATATAGTTGACATATATCCTGCTTTCTTTTATGATGATGCAATAAGGGTAGAGTTTTTTGGTGATATGATAGATAGGATTATTAAAATTGATGTGCTCACTGGCAAAAAGACATCAAAAGAACTTGAAAAGATAGTGCTATATCCAAACAGTCACTGGATTACCTCAAAGTCAAATCTTCAAAGAGCACAGGAGAAGATAGAAGAAGAATTAGGAGAGAGGATAAGATATTTTAAGCAGAGAAATGAGACCTTGTTTATGCACCGTATTGAGCAGAGGACTTTATTTGATTTAGAGATGCTTTCAGAGTTTGGTTTTTGTCATGGTATAGAAAACTATTCAAGACACCTTAGCGGAAGAAATCCAGGTGAGCCTCCATATACTCTCATTGATTACATCAATAGAGGGCCATCAGAGGGCGATTATCTCACTATTATTGATGAATCTCATGTTACTGTGCCACAGATTGGGGCTATGTATGAAGGAGATAAATCAAGGAAGCAGACCCTTGTTGATTATGGATTTAGGCTGCCCTCTGCCCTTGATAATAGACCACTTAAGGCAGATGAGTTTAGGCAAAGGACTAAACAAGTCATATATGTCTCTGCTACGCCTGGTGATTATGAGATAAAGGTATCAAAAGGGCGTGTGATTGAGCAGGTCATAAGACCTACAGGACTTGTTGACCCACCTATGATTATTAGACCTGCAAAAAATCAGGTTGAGGAATTACTTGAAGAGATTCAAAAAAGGACAAGTGTTAATGAGAGGATACTTGTTACTACTCTAACAAAAAAGATGGCAGAGGATCTTTGTGATCACTATAAGGAACTTGGAATAAGGGTAAGATATCTGCATTCTGACATTGATACACTTCAGAGAATTGAGATATTGAGGGATTTGAGGCTTGGTGTATTTGATGTGTTGATTGGGATAAATCTTCTGAGAGAAGGGCTTGATTTACCAGAGGTTTCTTTGGTTGCAGTCTTTGATGCCGATAAAGAAGGTTTTTTACGGTCAGAAAGGTCACTCATTCAAACTGCTGGTAGGGCAGCAAGAAATGTCAATGGTCTTGTTATCCTCTATGCAGACAGGGTTACAAAATCAATGGATAAGGCAATAAAAGAGACCGAGAGAAGACGCAAGAAACAAATTAAATACAATGAACAAATGGGCATCAATCCAAAGACCATAAGTAGTGCAATCAAAGATATATTAAACTCAATCTATCAATCACAGACAGAGCCAGAATATTTATCAGTTGCAGAGGATAATAAGTCTTATGAGGGCATTGAAGAAACTATTAAGAAACTTGAGATTGATATGAAGGAGTCAGCAAAAGATCTTGATTTTGAAAAGGCTGCAAAGATAAGGGATAAGATTAAATACTTAAGACAGTTAATTTTAAAAATATAGTAAAAATTCTTTCTAACTAATTTTTTAAATAGTTCTATTTGCAATTAAAATAATTTTTGTATAAAGTAAATAGATGAAAAAACAAATGAACAAAATTCTTGATCTCCTTGTCTTTACTAATCTGCCAATCAAGAAAAAGTTCCTGCTCTTTTCATTGGGGACTTTTTTCTGGTTTATTGTTGTGTCAGCGATTGGTCTTGTAACTATGTTTGAGATGAATTCCAAATCCCAAAGGATTGTTGATGTCATTGAGCCTCATCAAAGAACAGGACATATAATTATAAGAAAATTAAGAGGTGTTAGCATATCTGTTCACAAGATATTTATTGTAGAAGAGAGAGATAAGATAAATTCTAATCTGTTAAAGGCAAAGACACGGATAGAGGATGCACGTTCGTACCTTAATACGCTTTTACATAGTGGTCGTATAAAAGATTATTCACGAGGAACAGGACAGTTTTATTCTGAATTTAATGTGGTTTCTCTTCAGGATACCCAAAAAAGAAAATATATTGAAGATGTAAGAGAAAAGGTTGAGATACTTGATAAATTAATAGATGAATTTGTTGAT
>DUZI01000311.1 GCA_013349595.1 Nitrospirota bacterium | reverse complement strand
GTAGATATATTACTTATCGTACTTGTAATCTTTTTATTTAAATTAAAAATATATTATGTAATAAAAACAACGAGGTTTATTATTAGTATAAATCCTTATCCCAAAATCAGCGATAGAACTGAGAACTTAACAAAATCAAGTAGGAAGGGTTGGTGAGGATTTTTATACGACACCTTATAAAAGAAATCTTGAGAAACTTTAGCAAAAGGCATTGTATTATAAAGAATAAGACAAAATTAAAATGAAATCGTCGATTATAAAAATTCTGAAACAGCCTTCCTATCGTTATTTTGGGATTATTGGCAAGTTTGCTTTTTTATTAAGGCTTTTTATATTCTAAAAAACATCTAAAATTTAAGGAGGCAAAGGTGTTTGAAATAAGTGAAAAGGCAGTTTCAAAGGCAAAGGAAATACTCTCTGCAGAGGGCAAGTCAGATTGGGGTTTGAGGATTTATAAAGCAGGTGGGAGTTGTTGTGGACCTTCTTATGGGCTTGATATTGAAGAGAAATCATCAAGTTCTGATGATGTCCTTGAGAGAGATGGCTTAAAGGTATTCATTGATAAAGATGTAACGCCTGGTCTTGATAGCATGATTCTTGATTATTATGAAGACGAAGAAAGGGAAGGTTTCATTATGACAGGTCGAATGCCTTCATGTGGTTCAGGCACACCTTCATGTAATCCAGGCGCTTGTGGGAGTTCTTGCTGATAAATGTTTCCAACTCATAGGTGTAGAAGACTAAGAAAGTCTGAACCAATCAGACGCCTTGTTAGAGAGACTTCTATCTCTGTTGATGATTTTGTATATCCACTATTTGTAACAACTGGCAAGATGTTAAAAAAGGAGATTTCGTCTATGCCCGGATGTTATCAACAGTCAATTGATTATGTTATTAAAGAAATCAAAGAGTTACAATCACTTGGTATAAACAATGTTATTCTCTTTGGCATACCTGACAAAAAAGACGATTTAGGTTCATCTGCTTATAGTGAAAATGGCATAATCCAAAATGCTGTAAAGGCAATAAAGGATGCGGTCCCTTCAATGATTGTCATTACAGATGTTTGTCTATGTGAATATACAAGTCATGGCCATTGTGGCATTGTAGAAGATAAAGATGTAAATAATGATAAGACATTATCACTCCTTTCTAATCAGGCCCTCTCTCATGTAAGGGCTGGTGCTGATATAATTGCACCCTCAGATATGATGGATGGAAGGATTTCTATCATTAGAGAAGCCTTAGAAAATGAAGGTTTTATTAATACACCAATAATGTCCTATGCGGTAAAGTATGCCTCTGCTTTTTACGGGCCTTTTAGGGAAGCAGCGGAATCTGCCCCAAAGTTTGGAGACAGAAAGACTTATCAAATGGACCCTGCAAATAGGAGAGAGGCTATGAGAGAGGTTATTCTTGATTTAGAAGAAGGGGCTGATATTGTAATGGTGAAACCTGCTCTCAGTTATCTTGATATCATTTCAGATATTAAAGACAACTCTTTTGTCCCAGTGGCTGCCTATAATGTCAGTGGTGAATATTCACTTGTTAAAGCAGCTTCAAAGATGGGATGGATAGACGAGCAAAAGGTGATGCTTGAGATACTTACATCAATTAAAAGGGCTGGTGCAGATATTATAATTACCTACTTTGCAAAAGATGTAGCAAGGATTTTACATAGTTAATCATTTCTATCCAAAAATATATTAATGGAAATTGAGTCAATAATAAGACAAATAGCTATATCTGCAGTTCCTATACTTATAGCAGTTGTCTTTCATGAATTGTCTCATGGATTTGTTGCTTATAAATTAGGTGATCCTACTGCCAAGATGCTTGGCAGGCTAACACTTAATCCTATAGCACACATTGATATAATAGGTACTTTAATATTGCCTATTACCCTTTATGTGATGACCAATGGGCAATTTGTATTTGGTTATGCCAAACCTGTTCCTATCAATCCATCAAATTTTACTAATCCAAGGGTTGGAATGGCAATAAGTGCAGCGGCTGGTCCAATTGTAAATCTTACTATTGCGGTCTTAAGTGTTCTGATACTTAAATATGTATTAATACCCTTTTCCTTGCTAGTGCCAGATGTTTTATCTGAACAATTATTAGAACCAATAGCACTGATGTTAAAGGCAAGTATTGTTATCAATACTGTCTTGGCAGTATTCAATATGCTTCCTGTGCCACCGCTTGATGGAGGAAGGGTTCTTGCTGGTTTTTTACCTTATAGATATGGGGTAATTTTTGATAGGCTTGAACCATACGGAATGTTTATTGTTTTATTTATGGTGATTACAGGCATTACAAATCTTATTATTTATCCTATGGTTAAGATTATAGTGAAACTTCTAAGTTTATTTTAGCTTCAGAGTATGTATTATGGGGTAAAGGGATTTCTTTCTCTATTGAAGTGTGTAGTAAAGCTTAAGAAGTATTTTTTAAAACTATCGCTTTTTACACTGAACTCTCTGTTACCTTGGTGGTTAATTTGTGCTAATAACAACCCCAATGATTCCCGTTTAAAAGGGTGACATTATGTGCGCTCTGTGATTGAAAAATATTTCTGATTGAAAAAATTCTTTTTGGAGGGGAAAATGGATAAAAAAAGGGTTCTAAGTGGTATGCAACCGAGTGGCAGGCTTCATCTTGGAAATCTTATTGGTGCGTTGAGTAATTGGGTAAAGTTACAGGAAAGTTATAATTGTTTTTATTTTGTTGCTGACTGGCATGCCCTTACCACAGGTTATAATAATCCTTCAGCAATCAAAGATAGCACAATTGACCTTCTGGTTAATTTTATCTCTGCAGGTTTAGACCCAGAGAAATCAACCATATTCATTCAATCAATGGTGCCTAATCATGCAGAATTACATATTTTGCTTTCAATGATTACACCTGTTGGTTGGCTTGAGAGGGTGCCTACATATAAAGAAAAGATTCAGGAGATTCAAGACAAGGATATCAATAGTTACGGTTTTCTTGGTTACCCTGTATTACAAACTGCAGATATTATTATTTATAGGGCACATTATGTCCCAGTAGGTGTTGACCAAGTGCCACATCTTGAAATATCAAGAGAGATATCAAGGAGGTTTAATCATCTCTATAAAGAGGTTTTCCCTGAACCAGAAGCACTATTGACAGAGTTTCCAAAAGTGCTTGGAGTAGATGGAAGGAAGATGTCAAAGAGTTATGATAATGCCATATATCTTAGCGATAGTCCTGTTATAGTTGATAATAAAATTAAAACAATGATGACAGACCCTGCAAGGGTAAAGAGGAAAGACCCAGGTAATCCTGAAGTCTGTCCTGCCTATCAACTACATAAATTTTTCTCAAATAGTCAGGAGTTATCTGAAATATCTGAAGGATGTAAGATTGCCTTGATAGGTTGCATTGATTGCAAAAAGATACTAATCAAAAATGTATCTGATAGACTCACTCCTTTATGGGAAAAGAGGAGTCAATTGTTACAAAAAGAAGGTCTTTTGATGGATATAGCAAGAGTTGGATCAGAAAAGGCACAGAAGTTTACTGCTGAAACTATGAACCTTGTAAAAGATGCTATGGGTTTATCTTTATGAAACCTCTTTTTTTCAATATAAGAGAGGAATGTGGTATCTTCGGAGTATTTGGTCATCCAGAGGCATCAAATCTTACTTACCTTGGTTTATATGCACTTCAACATAGGGGACAAGAAGGGGCAGGCATTTGCTCTTTTGATGGGGAACAACTTTACCTTGAAAAGTCTATGGGGCTTGTTGCTGATATATTCTCAGAAAAGCGACTTAAAAGACTTCCCGGAACTATTGCTATTGGGCATAACAGATATTCTACAGCAGGTGGAAGTTCACTCAAGAATGTGCAACCATTGATTGCAAATTATGCCCATGGACCTATTGCGGTGGCTCATAATGGTAATTTAATAAATGCAGATTTAATAAAAAAAAGGCTTGAGGCTGAAGGGGCAATATTTCAATCCACTGCAGATAGTGAAGTAATACTCCATCTTATTGCTCGCAGCAAAAGAGAGAAGAGAATAAATAGGATTATTGAAGCACTTCAAGAGGTATCAGGTGCTTATAGCCTTCTTTTTGTAGCTAATAATGAGCTAATTGCAGCACGAGACCCCTTTGGTGTGCGACCTTTATCACTTGGTATGGTTGACAATGCTTATGTAGTTGCCTCAGAGACGAGTGCTTTTGACTTAATTGGGGCTGAATATATAAGAGATATTCAACCAGGAGAGATTATTTCTATTAGCAAAAATGGTATTGAGTCAATCCAGTTTTTAAAAAGTCACAAAAAATCTTTTTGCATTTTTGAGTTTATTTATTTTTCTCGCCCTGACAGTTATATATTTGAGCACGTTTGTGTAAATACCATAAGGAATGAATTGGGCAGGCAACTCGCAAGAGAATCTCATATTGATGCAGATATTGTAATCCCTGTCCCTGATTCAGGCGTACCAGCTGCAATAGGTTATTCAGCTCAAAGTGGTATCAAGTTTGATTTTGGATTAATTAGAAATCATTATGTTGGCAGGACTTTTATTGAACCAAAACAAAGTATAAGACACTTTGGAGTAAAAATAAAGTTAAATCCTGTTAGGGATTTGTTAAAAGACAAGAGTGTAATTGTAGTTGATGATTCAATAGTTAGAGGGACTACAAGCAAAAAAATAGTTAAGATGATAAGAGAAGTTGGAGGTGCAAAAGAGGTTCATATGAGAATTTGCTCACCACCAACTATTGGACCTTGTTTTTATGGTATTGATACACCTACTAGGCAGGAATTGATTGCCTCAAGTCATATAATTGAAGAGATAAAAAAATATATCACTGCAGATAGCCTCAGTTATCTTTCTCTTGAGGGATTAAAATCTCTTGTGCCAGAACCACAAAATTACTGTACTGCTTGTTTTGATAACAAATATCCTATTGAATTTCCTGATGACAAAAGCATTCAATTGGAACTATCTTTTTGGTAATTAATATTTTAATCCCCTATAAATCTTTTCCCCTGATAGCTGTTTCTATCCTTCAGAGTCTTTAAAATATCATTAGTAATTTGTTGTCTGCTTCTTTTCCATAATGGTGCTATAAGGATTTCATCAGGTGCAGTAGCAAAGAGTCTCTGAATAACTATCTTTGGAGAGAGTAATTCAATAAAATCAATAATAAAATCAAGATACTCTTCATAACTAAATGTATAGAAGGAATTTTCTAAATACCTTTGAGCAAGCAATGTGTTTTTAACTATCTGTAATTGATGTACCTTAATAAAGCCTAAAGGTAATCTTGAGATAACATCTGCCATATGAAGCATGTCTTCAGTGGTCTCATTAGGAAAACCAACAATTATATGAACACCAATATGGATACCTCTATTTAAGGTCATAGATAGAGCATCTAAAAATGTTTGATAATTATGCCCTCTTTTAATAAAATCAAGAGTTTTGTCATAAATTGATTGAAGTCCATATTCAACCAAAATAAATCTGTCTTTTGCCAAATTCTCTAATAATTCTAATTTGTCTTTATCAATACAATCCGGTCTTGTACCTATTGCCAGACCAACAACGAAAGGGTGTGCGAGGGCTTCTTTATACATCTTTTCAAGTTCAGAGACATTTGCATAGGTATTTGTATAAGGTTGAAAATAGACCAAAAAGTTCTTTGCCCCATAACGAGCAGATACATAATTAATTCCATTTCTTATTTGTTCGGTTATAGTCAAATCAGGTTTACAACTTGAAGGTCTGAAACTGTCATTGTTGCAATAGATACATCCTCCTGTTCCAAGTGTCCCATCCCTGTTTGGGCAGGTAAATCCAGCATCTATATTAACTTTATATACTACTTTGCCAAAAAGTTGTTTTAGATAAGAGCCAAAAGAATTATATCTTTGTTCCATAAATCTATTTATTATATTGTGAAAAGAAATCGTTACCTTTGTCATCAATGAGTATAAATGCTGGGAAGTCAACTACCTCTATCATCCATACTGCCTCCATTCCCAAATCCTCATAGTCAATACAATCAACCTTCTTTATATTTTTCTCAGCTATAATTGCAGCAGGACCACCAATTGAGCCAAGATAAAAACCTCCATATTTTTTGCAAGACTCTGTAACAACTTTACTTCTATTGCCTTTTGCAATCATTATCAAAGAAGCCCCTTTTGATTGTAAAAGTTCAACATAGGAATCCATTCTACCTGCTGTAGTTGGACCAAAGGAACCAGAGGGTTGATCTGTTGGTTTTTTTGCGGGACCTGCGTAATATACTGGATATTTGAGTAAATATTCAGGGACAACCTCACCATTATCAATCCTTTCTTTGAACTTCGCATGTGCAATATCCCTTGCTACGACGATTTT
>DUZI01000174.1 GCA_013349595.1 Nitrospirota bacterium | reverse complement strand
TAGAGCCAAGCATTTCAATAATTATGATAGTCATTGGCATCACAGGCTGGATGGATGTGGCAAGGCTTGTGAGGGCAGAGTTTTTAACATTAAAAGAAAGAGATTTTGTTAGTTCAGCTAAGATAGTTGGTATGAGTGACCGAAGGATCATATTCAAACACATCTTACCAAATGCTCTATCACCAGTATTTGTATCGGCTGCATTTGGTATAGCAGGTGCTATCCTTGTTGAGTCTGGTTTGTCTTTTCTTGGATTAGGTGTTCAACCACCTGAACCGAGTTGGGGTAATATATTAACTTCAGGTAAAGATAATATTACTGTCGCATGGTGGCTTTCACTATTTCCTGGATTAGCTATATTAATCACAGTTTTAAGCTATAACTTGATTGGAGAAGGATTACGAGACGCCCTTGACCCACGTCTTTGGATTTCAAATGACTAAATATGTCTATTGTCCCGATCCATTTAGGGCTAAAAATAACATTGAAAACTTCCTTGAGAGAAACCCAAATTACCGAGACATTTTTTACAACTATGAAAGAGAGATAGCCCTTCTTTTTTCACACAGTCAATTTCTTGCAAACTTTTCAATCACCTATCCTGAAGAACTCTTTATCAATCTTGAAAGGCTCAATCAACAAATATCAAAGAAGAATCTCACAATAGAACTTTCTGAAATCTTATCTAACTGTAAGGACACCATGAAGACTGTTCGTATATTTAAAAAGTCAAGGCTATTACACATCACCTTAAGGGATATTCTGGGGATTGATTCAACCCATGTTGTCTTATTTAATCTTTCTATATTAGCCGAGGCAATACTATTTCTTGTTTTTGAATTTATAAATAGGCAATTTGAGATGAAATATAGCATATCAGTCTCCAATCCGCTTTCTGTGATTGCACTTGGTAAACTTGGAGCAAGAGAGCTTAATTATAGTTCAGATGTTGATTTAATCTTTGTTTATAGGGACTATGATGATGAATTATCTTTGAATCAAGATTTATCACAAGCACCATTAGGGGGAATGAGCACCTTTGAGTATTATTGTAAGTTGATTGAAGAATATACAAAATTTTTATCAAGACAAACAGATGATGGCTTTGTTTACAGGGTAGATTTGAGGTTAAGGCCACAGGGGCAAAAAAGTCCACTATGTATGAGTCTAAAGGCTTATGAAGAATATTATGAATCTTGGGGGCAACTATGGGAGAGGGCTGCACTATTGAGGGCAATCCCTGTGGCAGGTGATTTAGAATTAGGAAATGATTTTATAAATATCATAAGACCATTTGTATTTAGAAGGTATCTTGATACGGAGACAATTAATTCACTTAGAAATATGAAATCACAGGTTGAACATATTAAACATGATACCTTAAGTAAGGACATAAAGAGGGGTTATGGAGGGATTAGGGAGATTGAGTTTTTTATACAGATTTTTCAACTCATCTATGGTGGCAGAGAACATAGCTTAAGAGAAAAAAGCACATATCTTGCACTGCATCGGTTATTAGAAAAGAAACTCATTGGTCATGAAGATTTTAAGCAACTTATTGATGCCTATAACTTCCTAAGAACCCTTGAAAATAGACTTCAACAGGCAAATGACCTTCAGACTCACTCTTTACCAGTCTCAGAGCAAGAGATGACCGTCCTTGCAAAAAAGATGGGTTTTAGTAGCCTTGAAGATTTTTTATCCTCTTTGAAAGATATTAGAACTCGTGTCCGAATTATTTACGATTCACTTTTAGAAACTAACAAAGAAGATGTAAAGGATTATGGTTTGTTTGATAACTTCTATTGGGATGCAGACAGCCCTATTGAGAGCCTTTTAAGAAAGGAACTGGAAAAGTCAGAGGTCAAAGACATTAACAAGGCTATATATTGCCTCATGAAGATTAAAAACACAATGAACTCCTTTCAAACTATAAGGGGGAGAAGGCTTCTTGATGAGATAGTTCCAAGGTTTATAAATGAGGCATTAAAGATACCTAATGCAGATAAAGCGCTTATTCAGTTAGTAGATTTTACAACTACTTTGACAAATAATGAAGCTTATCTTGATTCAGTTATAAAGAAAGATACAATTATTTTTGAACTAATTTTTTTATTTTCTCAAAGTGAATATTTATCAAGAATAATAATGAGCAGGAAGGAGTTTATTGACATTATAATACTTGGACTGTCTGAGAAGATTTTTCTATATAAGGCTAAGAAAGAGATTACTAATAGTACTGCCGTTGATTTAAGAATATTTAAGAAAAAAAATGAGCTATCTCTGGGAATTTACTTTCTTTCAAAGAAGATTACCCTTATTGAATTAACAAGAAGACTTACGATTACAGCTGAGGCTATACTTGATAGTCTGAAAGAAAGGATTGTTAGGAAAATACAGCCTAACTATACAGATTTGACTGTAATTGCATTTGGTAAACTTGGGGCAAGGGAGATTATTTTTAATTCAGACCTTGATATAGTTTTTATTACATCATCAGAGCCAACTGAAATAGATGTTAGAGTTGCCCAGACAATACTAAGAGAACTCATGTCCTATACAAAGGATGGTTTCATTTATAAGTTCGATACTCGTCTAAGACCAGATGGTTCAAAGGGTCCTCTTGTTATATCAATTGAGGGTTTAAGGAAATACTATCTTGAAAATGCAAAGACTTGGGAATTACAGGCATTACTTAAGGCACGGCCAATTAGTGGCAATACTAAACAAACGATATCAGAATTTTTAAGACTTCGTGAGTATGTATTGACTGTAAGGGCAAAAGAGATTAAAAAAGAGGATATTTTAAGCATGAGAGAGAGGATAAAAAAGGAGCTGTCCAGAGAAACATCGACGCACATAAATATCAAGCTTGGAAAAGGTGGTATTAACGATATTGAATTTGCCGTGCAGTATCTACAATTAAAACACCTTGAGTGTAGCCAAAAACTATTAGTGCAAAGCACTATCAAGGCTATAGAGAGATTATTAAAAGTAGGGGTGATTGATAAGAATAAGGCAAATATATTGATAGAAAATTATGTTTTTTTGAGAACTATTGAAACAATACAAAGGCTAAGAAATGAGAGCAAGATAAGAATTGATGATATTTCAAGTCTTCAAAGTTTGAGTGCCTTTTTTGGAATAAGCCAAGAGGAGTTTTTATCAAAACTAAGGGAAATTTTACCTTTTAATGATAACTTTTTAGCTACTATTTAGAATATTTAAGCAGCAACCTCTTTTATGGGGTATTTTTGTGAGTAGTACTCCATTGGTATCTTGGCGATGGCCTCTTCAAGGGATGTTATACCAGCTTTGACCTTATTAATTGCCTCGTTAAATAAAAATGTTACCCCTTCACTATCTGCCGCCTCAAAAAGATCATGGTCAGAGGCATTTCTGGCAATCAGTCTTTTTATCCTATTTGTGATTGGTAAAAATTCATATACGGCAGTCCTTCCGTAATAACCTGAATTTGAACACTTCTCACATCCCTTTGGTACACAGATTTTTTCCAAATCTCCACTAATTCTTAATACTGTATTGAGTAAATCCCTTTGTTCATAAGTAATATCCTGTTCAACCTTACAGTAGTTACATAACCTTCTAACAAGTCTTTGGGCTATTATTGCACTTAAGGCTGAACTCAGCAAGTATGGAGCAATACCAATGTCCAACAGCCTTGAAATAGTGGCTATTGTATTATTTGTGTGAAGAGTCGAGAGAACAAGGTGACCTGTAAGTGCAGCCTTGACTGCAATCTCCGCAGTTTCAAAATCCCTTATTTCACCAACCATTACTACATCGGGGTCTTGTCTCAATACAGATCTTAAGATTGCTGCAAAGGTTCTCCCAATAGACTCTTTGACAGGTATTTGTGTAATCCCTTGAATCTTATACTCTACAGGGTCTTCGATAGTTATCATGTTTTTTGTATCTGATTTTAATTGGTTGATTGAGGCATACAGGGTCGTTGTCTTGCCACTGCCAGTAGGTCCAGTAACAAGCAACATGCCCTGAGGTCTTTTAAATATCTCTATGAGTTGAGTCATTGAGTTTTCAGGCATACCGAGTTCTTCAATGGGGACAATATTTGATGATTGATCAAGGATTCTGATGACTACCTTTTCACCATAGACTGTTGGGACTGTTGATATCCTCAAATCAACAATCTTACCTTTAAAAGATACCTGTGCACCACCGTCTTGAGGCAATCTCCTGTTGGTTATATCAAGATTGCTGATTATTTTGATCCTTGATACCACTGATTCATGAAGAGACTTTTCATACTTTAGGATTATCCTCATTTCTCCATCTATTCGGAAACGAACCTGACAACTCTTGTCTCGTGGCTCTATATGAATATCACTTGCCCTTTTTGATGTGGCATCTGCAACGAGCATTGCAACAAGTTTTACAACTGGTGGGAAATTAATCTTTGAATAAAGGGATTCAATATTTGTCACAAGGTCATCTTCATCCCTTGTCTCTTTAAATTGCAATTCTTTGTCAACATCTGTCTCAACTGCAGAGGTGAATGTTTCAAAGACCTCTTCAAGACTTTCTTTATAATTCTCTTCAATGGCTTTTTTGATTGACCAGTCATAAGCTATGACTGTTTTAACTCTAAGGTTATTTTTAAAGGCAATATCGTCAATTATCTTGTAATCAAGCGGATCTGCCATTGCTAAGGTAAAAACATTATTGATTAATGAAATAGGAAATATTAGATTATCGTAAGCCATCTCTTTTGGAATGATTTTTTTAAATTTGTCTTCAATTTTTAATTCGTGGGCATTGATTATAGGCAAGTTGAGTTTGGCAGAGAGGGCATCTGTAATCTGTTCTTTTGTGACAATTCCTTCTTGAATAAGGAGGGCACCAAGCTTTTTCTTTTTTGTCTTTTGAAGAGCTAAGGCATCATTAAGTTGTTTTTCATTTAGTAAACCAGATTCAACTAAAACATCACCTAATCTCTTTCTCATAATCTTGCCTCTCTTTTTGATTTATCTCGAATTTGATATAAAATTTGTTATATTTTAACACAAATCAAATTCATAATAAACATAAATTTTTGGTTCATCTGCAACTTAGTTGCAATGGGTAAAGGCACTTTTAATGATTAATATTCGACATCATAGAACCCGTAAGTTTTACGCTTGATAACTTTTATTGATCCCATTCATCCGACTGGTATGGATAGGGAACTTGCAGTGGTTAATAATGTCATAAACATATCTCTTAAAGGTCTTGGCAAAAGCTATTACAGCTCCTATCTTCAGCAAGACAACAACAGTGGTCGAGAAACTTTTTAGCACACTTTGCACGCTACAGCCAGAAAACTCAACTACCACCCCAAAAAGTCTTGTGACTTTTTGGGGATCCCGTTTCTTCGGGTTCAAACACTTGTGGCTGTTCAACGCTGCCGTTGCAAAGAACTGTTGCCAAAACATCGCTATTGACTTCAGAGCCCCATCCTTATCGCTGATTTTTACAATACAGTTGGAGATAAACAATAGTTGTTTTTACAAATAACTCTTGTTAGAATACATGCGATTAACCATAGCTATTAAAATTATCTCAAATCGGCGATAGAACTAAAAAGCTTAATAAAATCAGCAAGTAAGATAGGAAGGGCTGGTGAAGGATTTTTATATGACACCTTATAAAAATAAAAAAAGTTCTTAGGGCTTTGTCATAAGGCATTGTTTTAAATGTATAAATCAAAATCTGTCGATTATAAAAAGCCTGAAACAGCCATTCCTATCGCTATTTTAAGGAATTCTATAATACATAATTTCATAAATAAGGGGATTTGCATTCAATGTTAGCTATCTTTATGAAGTTTAAAGACACCATATTATTCAAAATATTTTTGGTTACTTTTTTTGCGTGGATTGTTTCAATGTTGATATCGTTTTTTATATCTATTAAGACAGAAGACAATATGAATATAAACAATGAGACATCTCTTTTAGCAAATGCCAATATGGTAAAGAGCATGCTTCATGCTATGAATATGACAATGACTCACAGTATTAATAAGATTGCAGAAAGGTTTATTGAACAAATGGCTGGCTCTATTGAATTAGATGAGACAAAGACCATAATGATAGGTGATGTAGCTACCCCTTTATTATTACACAATGGTAAACAATTAAATCTCATTTTTGATTCTGTTGATAGACTTACAAAAGAAACAGGTGCAGTGGCAACTATCTTTGCAAGAAAGGGTGATGATTTTGTAAGGATAACAACATCGCTCAGAAAGGAAGACGGTAAGTCAAGGGCTATTGGTACGATGCTTGGTAAAGGACATCCAGCCTTTCAATCTATGAACAAAGGAGAAAATTTTATTGGAAGGGCTAATCTCTTCGGAAGGGATTATATGACAAAGTATATACCAATAAAAAATAAAACAAGATAATAGGAATACTATTTGTTGGTGTGGATTTTACAAGTGAAATGAAAGAGATGTTTACATCTATCAGATCAATGAAATTTGGAGAG
>DUZI01000340.1 GCA_013349595.1 Nitrospirota bacterium | reverse complement strand
TAAAGATTTATGAACCAGATTGGTCTTACTATTCTCATTCTATTGCAGTAACAATAGTAAGTTTAACAGGCAGATTAATATTTCACATGATTGCAAATGCCTATTGGGAAGACCTGATCTTTGAGATACCTAATGCATCGGACTTTAATGGTAAGCAATGGCTGCTCTGGATTGACACATCTCTTAATCCACCTCATGACATCTCATCATGGCACGATGCAAAGCCCTTTAATGGAAAAAAATACAAAGTCAAAGCCCGTTCAATAGTTATCCTTTTATCTTTTAAAAAAGAAGGAGAGGATAAGAAGCTTTTTAATAAATAAGACAATGAGGAGGAGACAGGAGGCCATGAAGCAATTTTCAAAAAAAATTTTGGTGTTGTTTATATCTTTTTTACTAATCCTGCCAAATTGGACATTTGCTCAAAATGAAGGACAAAAGTCCTTTTCAAGAGAGCAGTTAGAGCAGATTACAGCACCTATTGCCTTGTATCCTGATGCCTTGATTTCACAAATACTCATGGCATCTACCTATCCCCTTGAGATCGTCAAGGCTGATAGGTGGGTAAGGGCTAATAAAGACTTAAAAGGTGATACCTTAGCACAGGAACTTGAAAAACAAAATTGGGATCCAAGTGTAAAATCACTCGTAAATTTCCCTCAGGTATTACAAATGATGAGTGACAAACTTGATTGGACACAAAACCTTGGAGATGCCTTTCTTGCTGATGAAAAGGCAGTTATGGATAGTATTCAATCCCTAAGGAGAAAGGCTGATTCTGCAGGCAACCTAAAGTCAACAAAGGAACAAAAAGTTATATTTGAAAAAGAAACCATAATAATTGAACCGTCAAACCCACAAGTTATTTATGTGCCTGTTTATAATCCGACAGTGGTTTATGGGGTATGGGCTTATCCTGCCTATCCACCCTTTTATTATTACCCACCTGGCTACATAAGCACTGCAGTCTTTTACTTTGGGACAGGTTTTGTAATTGGGACTGCTTGGGGATATGCTTGGGGTAGGTGTAACTGGTGGGGAGGTAATGTAAATATAAATATCAATCAAAACATACAATATAACCAGTTCATCAACAGGACAAAATACGAGCAAAAATACCAATCTTTTCAGGGTAGGTGGCAACATGACGGTGAACACAGAAGGGGTGTTGCCTATAGAGACAGCAATACAGCAAGGCAATATGGACAATTTTCCTCAAGAAACATTCAACCTAATCGTGAGGCTCGTGGATTTAACGAAAATCTGTCAAGGAGAGACTTTGGTTCAATGAGTCAAGGTTCTTCAATGGATAATAGAAGAGAAGCCATTTCAGGTTCAAATTTTGGGGCTCAAAGAGAAATGAGAGAACGAGGTAATAGGGTAAGTGCCTTTTCTGGCTCTGGCAGTGGAGAGATTGAAAATCGTGCAAGTCAAAGAGGTCAATTTAGCTCATCAAAAAGGGAAATGTTTAATGAACATTCATTTGGTGGTCACAATTGGTCAGGATCAAGACCTGGAGGAAGAAGATAGATATGAAAGATAATTGCTACAAAAAATTATTAATCTTAAGGAATATTATTTTTTTGGCAATCATTGTTTTTTGCATATTAATTGGTTGCCAATCTAATGCCTTTGCAGGACAGCAAAGGGGGTTTGAAGTTCCTGAAGTAGCTGTCATATCATTTATAGATGCATTGAGAAAGGACGACAGGAAGGAACTCCGTTTAATCTTAGGTAGGGGATACAAATCTGTTATTTCCACAGGTGACAAAAAAGAAGATAAACAGGCGATAAGTAAATTCCTTCAGTCCTATGATAAAAAACATAAACTTGAAGAAAAAGGGCAAAATATGATGGTGCTAACAACAGGAGAAGATGACTTTAGATTCCCTATACCTTTGGTCAAGAGGGGTGATAAATGGTATTTTGACACAATGGCAGGGAAAGAAGAGATCCTAAGGCGAAAGATTGGTAGAAATGAACTAAAGGTTATTGAGGTCCTTCATGCCTATGTCTTGGCACAACGAGAGTATGCCTCTAAGGACAGAGATGGTGATGGCATAAAAGAGTTTGCCCAGAAATTATTGAGTTCAAAGGGTAAAAAAGATGGGTTATATTGGGATAGTAAAGAAAGAGAGGACGAAAGTCCTTTAGGACCTTTTATTGCAAAGGCGGGGTATAGTATCGAGAAAAAGTATAAAAGAAGTCCTAAACCCTATTTTGGATATTACTACAGGATACTTAAGGCACAAGGCAGTAATGCCCCAGGTGGAGCATATGACTATATGGTCAATGGCAATATGATGCTTGGTTTTGCTTTTGTTGCCTGGCCTGCAAGATATGGCAGTTCTGGTATTATGACCTTTCAAGTAAACCAATCAGACATTGTATATGAAAAAGACCTCGGCAAAGACACTGCAAAAATTGTAAAGTCAATGACAACTTATAATCCTGATGAGACATGGAAAAGGGTTGATTGAAAGATAATTATTCTGAAAAATTTCCCAAAATCGGCGATAGAACTAAAAAGCTTAATAAAATCAGCAAGTAAGATAGGAAGGGTTGGTGAGGAATTTTTATACGACACCTTATAAAAGAAATCTTGAGAAACTTTAACAAAAGGCACAGCATCATAAAAAATGAAGCAAAATTAAAATGAAATCGTCGATTATAAAAATTCCGAAACAGCCCTTCCTATTGCTATTTTTGGGAATTTGACGACTGTCTTTGATTTCAGTTAAAATAGTTATAGATTTTAAAGGGGAGTAGCTACTTGATAGTCTTCGTCAACACATCCATAAATGGATCGGGGCTATCAGTTAGTATTCATAACTAACAAGCAAGACCTTTACCAACTAAGCGGTAAAGGTCTTTTAGTCTAAGCAAAAAGGAGGTATGAATATGAACGGTTTAAAAACAATGGTATTGATGGTTACGCTCACATTAATGCTAATTGGTTTTGGTGCTATTTTAGGTGGAAAATCTGGTATGACCATAGCGCTTTTTATGGCATTTATTATGAATTTTATTACTTATTGGTTCAGTGACAAGATAGTCCTTAAGATGTATGGTGCAAGAGAGGTATCTGAGGGTGAACAACCTGTCTTGTATTCAATGGTTAGGAGACTATCTCAAAGGGCGGGATTACCAATGCCAAAGGTATGTATCATTGACGAGGATCAGCCAAATGCTTTTGCTACCGGAAGAAATCCTGCTCATGGAACCGTTGCTGTAACCACTGGCATTATGAGGATATTAACTCGTGAAGAACTTGAAGGTGTGATTGCCCACGAACTTGCCCATATAAAAAATAGGGACATCCTTGTTGGCACTATAGCAGCAACTATAGCAGGTGCCATAAGTTATCTTGCACAGATGGCACAGTGGGCTGCAATATTTGGTGGTAGAAGTAATGATGATGAAGGAGGGAGTAATCCCATTGCTGCAATTGTGATGATGATTGTTGGTCCTATTGCCGCATTGATTGTGCAGATGGCAATATCAAGGTCAAGGGAGTATGGTGCTGATGAAACTGGTGCAAAGATTTGTGGTAACCCCAGCTATCTTGCAAGTGCTCTCAATAAGCTACATCTTGCCTCCCAACAAATACCACTTCAGGCAAATCCTGCAACATCACACATGTTTATAGTTAATCCACTTTCAGGTGGTGGTCTGTTAAAATTATTTAGCACCCATCCGCCTATTGAAGAAAGGATTGCAAGATTAAGAGAAATGAGATTAGGAGGAATATAATGAAATCTAAGTCCCTTGTGCTTATTTTGATGGGTAGTGATAGTGATTTACCTGTAATGGAAAAGGCTGTAGAGGTCTTAAAAGAGTTTGAAGTCCCTTATGATATTGCAATTAGTTCTGCCCATAGATTGCCCGATGAGACTGCACAATTAGCAAAATCGGCAAGAGACAATGGAATTGAGGTAATCATTGCAGGTGCAGGAATGTCGGCACATCTTGCAGGAGTCGTTGCAGCTAACACTACTCTGCCTGTAATAGGTGTACCTATAAAGTCAGGTGCCTTAAATGGAATAGATTCTCTTTATTCAACTGTTCAAATGCCACCGGGGATACCAGTGGCAACAGTTGCCATTGATGGTGCAAAAAATGCTGCATATCTTGCCTGTTCAATCTTGTCAATTAAATATCCCCATCTTGTTGATAAACTAAAAAGATTTAGAGATGATACAAAAAATAAGCTCATCAAAAAATCAGAGGAATTAAAGAAAAAACAAGAAAAACAAATTTAAAGACATGATTTTGCCCCTTCTATCAAAAGGAGGGGTTTTTTTGCCCTAAAATAGCCCTTCCTATCGCTATTTTAAGGACCAACCCTTCCTACTTGATTTTGTTAAGTTCTCAGTTCTATCGCTGATTTTGGGTTTTATATAAACTTTGACCGTAAAGGCGATTAAATGATAGATTATTGTCCATATGGACCCAATCACACATAGCCTTGCAGGCATTGCAGTAAAACAGGCATTTTTTAACAAAAAAAATATCGCCCTTACACTTGCTATAATTGCCTCCATACTACCTGATATAGATTACATTACGAAGATCTGGGGAACCGATGTGTTATTAAGGTATCACAGGGGAATAACCCATGGTTTTCTTGCACTTGTCTTAATATCACTAATATTGGCCTTTATATTCAAAAATAAGATAGGATTTATAAAGGCCTTTTTTATAGCCTTTGTTTGTTATGGTCTTCATATCTTGTTTGACTTATCAAATCAATATGGAACAAAGGCACTTAGTCCCCTTGATTGGAATAGCTATGGCTTTGAGATCAATTTTATCATTAAGCCTTGGGTCTCTTTACCATTACTTATTTCATTTATTGCAGGGCTTATAAACAAAAAGAAGGCAAGTCTGATTGCCCTATTGAGTCTTCTTTTGGTTACTTCTGTCTTTGTATCTCGCTACTTTTTTCAGCAAGAGGCAAGGGCATTACTAAAAAAGAACATAGATGCCAATATTTACAAGGTTTACCCATTGCCAAATGACTTTCTTACATGGTCTTTTTTGACAAAAAGTTCGAATGAGGTTGCCATTGGTATTGTTGATATATTTTCAAAGAGAGTTGTCAAAGTTGAGTTGTTTAAGCTTAATTTCACGGACCCTATGATAGAGTTATCAAGGAAAAATAAAGTTATTGAGAATTTTCTATATTTTGCATCCTTCCCATATGCAGAGGTAATTAGAGAGGATAAAAGAATTATCGTCATATGGAGAGACCTTGCATATGCTTACATGGCAGGCAATCGTTTCAGTGCAAAGGTAATATATGATCTAAACGGAAAGGTAATTGACGCAGGGTTTAGGATATGAAGATTTGCGAAATCTTTACAAGTATTCAAGGGGAATCATCTTATGCAGGATTACTATGTCATTTCATAAGGTTGATGGGTTGTAATTTAAGGTGTTTATACTGTGATACCACATATGCTTACTATGAAGGTGAAGAGATTGCAGTTGAGGATATTTTATCATTTATCAAATCAAAGGATTGTTCTATTAGGCTTGTTGAAATCACAGGTGGAGAACCACTTTTACAGCCTGACACACCAAGATTGATAGAAAAATTAATTGATGAAGGCTACAAAGTGCTTGTTGAAACCAATGGTAGCTATAGCATAGAGGTGATAGATAAAAGGGCAGTTATTATTATGGATATTAAGACACCTGGTAGTGGAATGGATGGATATAATTTAATTGAAAATATAAGTTATTTAAAACCTACTGATGAGTTAAAATTTGTGATCACTAATAGATTTGATTACGAGTGGTCAAGGGAGTTTTGCAAGAAATATAAAGGGGAGATTAAATCATCTATATTGTTTTCACCTTCTTTTAATCATTTGAAGCCATCAGTACTTGCTGAGTGGATAATCGAGGATTCACTACCAGTAAGGCTTAATCTGCAAATCCATAAATTCATCTTTCACCCATTTAAAAGAGGTGTATAATTTATTGAATATGAAATATCTCTTTTTTGCCTTTTTTTTATTTTCTTTTACATCCTGTATGTCAGAGTCAAATCAAGATTCTGAAAACTGGAGATTGATAGTTAGAAGCGAAGAAGGCAACGAGTATTTTATAAATCCAAACTCTATCAATAATACTAATCCCTTTACAGTCTTTGCGTGGTATAAAATTGTCCCTACAAAAAAAAGTGGTCTCTTCGATAGGCTCAAAGAACTTAGATTCTTTGGTGGTGAAATAGCTGGGGCATCTTATTATAAAATTTATGCAGAGATTGACTGCAGGAGGAGTTTTATTAGAATTCTAATCACACAAGCATATAGCTTTGATAACAAAATCTTAAGGAGGGAAGAGACCTTAACTGGGCAATGGGCTGCAATACCAACAGCAAGTAGCTTTGATATGATAAGAGAGATTATATGCAAGCAATAATATTTATACTAATCCTTAAAATAGCGCTTAGGAAGGGCTGTTTCAGGATTTTTATAATCGACAAATTTTATTTATAATTTTGATTTATACATTTAAAACAATGCCTTATGACAAAGCCCCCCTAGGAACTTTTTTT
>DUZI01000158.1 GCA_013349595.1 Nitrospirota bacterium | reverse complement strand
CCCTTTGCCTTTGGTAGGTTTACATCAATACCTTGCTGTAATAAGGGTGCTGTTACCATAAAAATGATAAGCAAGACAAGCATGACATCTACAAAGGGGGTAACATTTATCTCTGATAAAACTTTTCTGCGAGGGGAAATGTTCATTTTAAAATGTAATCAACTAATTCTTCTGAAAAATCCTCTAACTCAACAATCATCCTGTTGACCCTGCTTAAATAATAATTATAGGCAATGACTGCAGGGATAGCAGCAGCAAGACCCACTGCGGTAGCAATTAATGCCTCAGCAATACCAGGTGCAACTACTGCAAGGGATGCCGAACCAGCAGCTCCAATGTTTGTAAAGGAGTGCATTATACCCCAAACTGTGCCAAAGAGTCCGATAAAAGGAGTTGTAGAGCCTGTAGTAGCGAGAAAATTTAGGTATCTCTCAAGCCTTGATGACTCAAGGGCAACATATCGTTTTAACATCCTCTTTAGTTCATCTCTTTCCGTATAGGTCTTCTCTGCATATACAGACCTAAAGAGGTTAGACAAAGGACTGAGGGCAAACTTCTTTGAAGAATTAAAAAGGTCTTTTGGATTAGAGGTTGTATCAAAGATTCTACTGAAGCTGTAGTTTTCCTTGTCAGCCTTTGAAAAAAGCAGCCATTTGTGAATAATTATAGTCCAAGAGACTACAGAGAAAAACAGTAGAATAAGCAAAACAGCCTTTACTACATAACCTGCCTGCATTATTATCTGAATTACACTGTGTTCCATAAGCCAAATATTTAAATCCTTATTTTACAGAAAAGTCAAATACCTCCTAAAAAAAAGCGATAGGAAGGGCTGTTTCGGAATTTTTATAATCGACGATTTCATTTTAATTTTGCTTTATTTTTTATAATGCAATGTCTTTTGCTAAGGTTTCTCAAGATTTCTTTTATAAGGTGTCGTATAAAAATTCCTCACCAGCCCTTCCTATCGCTATCTTAAGGTCAAGGCTATTGCTTGCTTTAAATCATCTTGAGTAGTGATTTTTATATTATCAAAACTACCTTCGATCATGATTACCTGCTTGCCATAATGCTCAAAAAGGGCTGAATCATCAGTAGAGTAAAAATTATCTTCAAAGGCTAATTTAAAAATCTCCAGAAGACTTTTGTAATAGAAAATTTGTGGTGTCTGTGCCATCCATAAGCGAGACCTATCATGGGTCCTGTTAATTATAAACTCCCCTGTTACCTCTTTTATTGTATCCTTAACAGGCATTCCAATAACTATGCCTTCAGCGCTTGAGGCTAAAAGTTGATTTATTGCCTTTTCAATAATAGGAGCTTTGATGAGAGGTCTTGCACCATCATGAATTACTGCTAATAGGGGTTCATTGATAACTGATTTAATACCTTCATAGACAGAGTCTTGTCTTTCCTTACCGCCTTCAACTATTGTTCTTACCTTTGTTATTTTATAACTCTCTATTAATTTCCAAAGTGGTTTAAACAGGTCTGCCCTTGATACCACTATTATCTCTTCAATCATTTCCACTTCGCTTAAAGCCAAAAGGGTATTAATGATGACTGGTTTATCATCTAAAAGGGCAAACAACTTTTCGCCTCCAAATCTCCTGCCATGACCTGCAGAAGGCACGATTGCAACTGCATTATTTTTCCATTTCATCTATTCCTCCTTAGGTTTTGCAAATATCATCCTTCCTGCAGTCGTCTGAAGAACGCTTGTAACTTCAACCTCAAGAGCCCTTCCTATGAAAGACCTGCCATTTTCTATTACTACCATTGTACCATCTTCAAGATAGGCAACACCCTGATTTAATTCCTTGCCCTCTTTTACAATATAAATGTTCAAAATTTCCCCTGGTACTACTACCGTCTTTAACATCTTTGCCAACTCATTTACATTCAGTGCCTTGATACCTTGTAATTGAGCAATCTTCTGTAGATTGTAATCATTTGTTACAATCTTTGCCCCTATTTTTCTTGCAAGGGCAATTATCTTTGAATCTACTTCCTTTATCTCTTTAAAGTCATCCTCTGTAATCTTTACGGTGAGCTTAGGCATGTTCTGCATCTTTTTTAGTATTTCAATGGCCCTTCTACCTCGCATTCTTCTTATGGCATCGGGGGAATCGGCAATATGCTGTATTTCCTGAATTACAAACTGCGGTATTATCAAAAGACCATTTAAAAATTCAGCGTTGGCAACATCAACTACCCTACCATCAATAATTGCGCTTGTATCAAGGATAATTGATTCTTTGGAGTCTTCAATTCCCTTAAAAGACTTGATTATTGAAGACATAGATAAAGATGAGCCTTTTGTGGCTCCAACTAAACAAAGACTACTTGCAGAGATAAATATGACCACAAAGCAAAATATTGAATAGACACTACCATAAATGATAGATGAAAATGGCAAAGATATTGCAAAACCAGTAATGACGCCAACAAACAGACCCATTACACCACCAATAATTGATGATAGGCTGCTTTTTGTAAAGAGTCTCTCAAATATTAAATAAAGGGCAAAAAAAGGCAGTGCAAGCAAAGTCCATAAGGGATTAATATTTTGCATAAAAAAGCCAAAATAAAGAGATAAAGTCAATATTATAAAAACAACAATTCTGAATAAAAGGATAGACACTTCTTCTATGGTGGAAAGGCAAGGTAAAACTTCTTGCCACTACGATTTATGAATAATAAGATCTGCTCATTTCCCTTTAGCTTTGACACTATTTTATTAAAATCATTAAGATTACTTACTTTTTGCCTGTCTATCTCTTTTATCAAATCACCTTCTTTCAGTCCTGAAATATCTGCCACCGAACCAGGTTCAATTCTCATAACCACCACACCCTTTTCATCGCTTGAGATACCTAACTGTTTTGCCACTGCCTGAGTAATATCTATTACAGTTACACCAGAAAGGGCGCTTTCATTACCCTCACTGCTCTTATTTGAACTTGGTGTATAGTCAGTATTATCAGAGGGTACCTCTAAAACCTTTACCCTCACACTGTATTCCTTTGATTTCCTCAATATAATAAGCTCAACATCTGAACCAATCTTGGTTTGCGCAACCATATTTCTCAAGGTTGCCACATCTTTTATCTTCTTACCGTTATATCTTATTATTATGTCTCCCCTTGATAAACCTGCCTTACTTGCTGGACTGCCTTTTGCTACATCACTAATCAAGGCTCCTTCTGCAACAGACAAGCCAAATTTTTGTGCCAGTTCGGGTGTGAGTTCCTGAATTGTAACACCAAGCCATCCCCTTGTAACCTTGCCTTCCTTTAATAAATGATCAATAACCATCCTTACCATATTGCTTGGAACGGCAAACCCAATTCCCTGATAACCGCCTGTGCGGGAAAAGATAGCAGTGTTTATACCTATCATCTCACCCTTCGTATTGACTAAAGGTCCTCCTGAATTACCTGGATTTATAGCTGCATCTGTCTGAATAAAATCCTCATAATCCGAGATACCTACATCAGCCCTCCCAACGGCACTAATAATCCCCATAGTAACCGTATGGCTGAGCCCAAAGGGATTACCTATGGCAAGGACAAATTCACCAACAAGTAGTCTTTCTGAATCACCCCATGGGATAGTCAGTAAGTTTTTTGCATCAATCTTAATAATAGCCAAATCTGTCTTTGGATCTGAACCAATTACCTTTGCCTTAAAACTCCTCTTATCATAAAGAATTACCCTTATCTCATCAGACTGCTCTATTACATGATTATTGGTTACTATAAGACCATCAGAGGCAACTACTACACCAGAGCCAAGACTTTGTTCCTTCCACTTCTTCCCCCTCATATCTGGTGGTTGAATGAAAAAATCAAAAAACTCGTCACTGGACTGTTGCCTCCTTACAGTCTTTGTGCTTGAGATATTTACAACAGATGGGGATACAACCCTCACTATATCTGAAAAGGCACGGGCTGTCTCTTCAATCTGTTTTGGTGTTTTGGGTTGAGTGTATATATATTGAGGTCTTGACTTATTGATAATAAAGTAAGTAAGTCCACCTAACAGAAAACCAGTTAAAAGCAAAAGGGGTATCCAAAAAAACTTTTTACTCATAGGATTATTTTATCATCAACTTCCTTATATCCCCTATCCTCAAGGTAACCTTTTGACTGTCAAGATATTCCATAAAAGGAAGGGCATATTTCCTTGATGTATTTAACAAATCGCGAAATTCAGACAGGGTTATCTCCTTCTTTGTTCTAAAATGACCCTTAAGAATTTCAACCAACTCTTCATAGGTCTTTTTAGTTATATAAATAGTCTCATTAATCCTAACAATCAGTCCTTCTTTGGTCATTAGATTGAGCAAATCTTTTATTTCTTTCTCATTCATTTTTGTCATTTGCTGTAATTCTGTCTTGATAGGAGGTTGAAATTTATTGTCTTGTAGTGTCTTAAGTATCTTATTTTTTACTGATGAATCTACTGAAGACAGTTCTGCCTTAAACTCGGACAATTTAATAATATCCTTCTCAATGGATACATCTGCTGTTTTAATAAGAAATTCATAGACACTGTCAGTTAGAAATGATTTTATCTCCTTAGATAACCTGACCCTTAATTCCTCTTTCTGTAAGCCAAGCTTAAGTGGATTCTCTGCATGATACCTTTTGATAATATCCTTTAACCTTTCCCTTATAGGAATTACAAAATCAGCACATAGGTAAAGGTCATTTGCTTGAACGACTTTATTATCTTTGATTAACATCTTGAGGTTATCTTTTATTTCTTTCAAGTCTCCACTAATCCAACCTTCTATGAAATCATTAGTCAAGCCCTTTATGGCAGATTTTTTAATCTTTGTGAATATCTTTTCCGATATAGTTCCTTTATCATAAATAAATAAGTCTTCTATGCCTTCTTTCTTGCGTCTTCTATTTGGTTTGGGGTCAAGGATAGTGCCACCACCAATAGTCTCAAGGGGTGAAAAGCGTCTTATAATATATCTGTCACCTGATAATGCAACAATCTCATCTTCAAGTCTGAATTGACAATAACAACTTTCAGAAGGGGTAACCTCTGTTTTATCATAAAGTATAACCCTTGCTGTAGTCTCTGATGTGCCTACATATATATGAATCAGGCTTCTATCTTTGAGAATAGGTGCATCAGAAAGCATATCAAGAGAAGCATCAATGACCTTAGTTGCCTTAAATCTTGATGGAGATACCACTACATCACCTCTCTTTAATTGATCCTTTTCAACACCTTGAAGATTAATACCAATCCTCTGTCCTGCAAAGGCCCTGTTAGTAGTTTTGCCGTGAGTTTGTAATCCCCTTATCTTGCTCTTAATACCACTTGGAAGTATCTCCACAGGCATATCTATAAGTGCCTCACCAGAAAGGGCAGTCCCTGTCACCACTGTGCCAAAACCTTTTAATGTAAAAACCCTGTCAATGGGCAACCTAAAAAGACCACCTGTAAGTTTTGGACTTACCCCTTTTGCTATCTCTTTTATTAAATCTTTAAGCTTATCAATACCTTCACCAGTCCTACTTGAGACAGGCACAATTGGTGCATCTTCAAGAAATGTCCTCTTTACAAAATCCCTTATCTCATCAGAAATCAGTTCTATCCAATCATGTTCAACGGTATCTATCTTTGTGAGGGCAATAAGACCAGTCTTTATCTTTAAGAGATTACAGATAGCAAGGTGTTCCCTGCTTTGTGGCATAATACCCTCATCAGCAGAGATAACCATCACCAATATATCTATCCCCCCTGCACCAGCAAGCATATTTCTTATCAACTTTTCATGTCCGGGTACATCAACTATTCCTACAATCAGGTCGTCATCAGGGTAAACAAGGTTGGCAAAACCTAAATCAATAGTAATTCCCCTCTGTTTTTCCTCCTTTAATCTGTCAGGGTCAATGCCTGTCAGTGCTTTTACAAGAGAACTTTTACCGTGGTCAATATGACCTGCTGTGCCGAGAATTACATTTTTAGTCATGACAAATTAAGATGAATAGACAAAATTGGTAAAACCTTTTAATAGTTTCAACCCAGCCTTCTGGCTCTTTTCGGGGTGAAATTGAGTGGCAATTATATTGTCTTTACAAACCATTGAGACAAAATCAATACCATAATTAGTAGTCCCTCCGATAATCTCTGTATCTTCAGGTTTAACATAATAAGAATGTACAAAATAGAAGTAACTGCCATCCAGGTCTTCTTCCATTATAGGATGTCTGTTTACAAAATTAACCGTATTCCAGCCCATATGAGGAATCTTTAGATTCTCTAACTGAAATCTTACTACAGAACCTTTAAAGACACCTAATCCCTTTGACCTGCCAAATTCTTCTGATTCTTCAAAGAGAGACTGAAGCCCAAGACATATGCCTAAAAAAGGCTTACCCTTCTCAATTGACCTTATGATAGTCTCGACAAGACCATAGGAATGAAGATTAGAAATACAATCTTTAAAGGCACCAACACCTGGAAGGACAATCCCTTTTGAGTTTTCTAAATCCCTCGCCTTTGAGGTAACAATCACATCAGAGCCCATCTTTTGAAATGCCTTTTGGACGCTCCTTATATTCCCCATCTGGTAATCAACTATGGCAATCATGGCAGACATTTTAGCATATTGTTATAAAATGAT
>DUZI01000324.1 GCA_013349595.1 Nitrospirota bacterium | reverse complement strand
TTCAAAACCCCTTATTAGTCCCCTCATTAAAAGTTCCTTAAGTGCAATGTTATTGACATGGGTATCAACCATAACTGGTATTGAGTCTTTTAAAACTGCTACCATTTTGTAATTTATGCCTGTCGATTTACCCTTGATAAGATAGGTTTTTGCACCTTTAATTAACAACTCTAAGAGTTTTCCTGGATTTGGTAAATAGGCAGTAATGTTTTTTTTATTTAACAGACAATTAACTATAAATCGATTAGGTCTGTCTATGAATTCTGCCTCAATTAATTCTTTTTTGAATATCTCAATAGGCATATATAATGCGTTATGATACAATAGTACTATGAAAAAACTCCTTAAATTATTTTATGACAATAAACAATCCCTCAAAGATCACGACCCTATCAGGCATAAGTATAGATTTTATAGGTCTCTTCTAAGACATAATTATAAGGCATTGAGCCTTATTGCAGAGATTGAACAGTTATATTACAGTGGTAAGCCTTTTACATTGAATCAAATAAGGATTGCTTATGAAGAGATTCTTGAATCTGTGACTGGTCTTGTATATTGTCTTGAAGAACTTACAGGTATTGATTATAAAGAATTGATTGGCAAGATTGAAGAGATAGACGACAGTATATTTAGTAAGTTTTCACCAAGTTGTATGATACCTGCAAGTAGTTTTACCATCTGTCTTGAGGACATTACTCCAGATATGACAAGGCTTGTTGGTTCAAAGGCACTTAATTTAGCTATTATGGGAAATATACTTGGACTTAATGTGCCAAAGGGATTTGTAATAACCTCCTATGCCTTTGAAAAATTTTTGGAGCATAATCATTTAAAAAGGTTTATTGATAGTCAACTTTCGGGCATAAAATTAGATGATTATAATGAGATCGAAAGGGCGAGTGTCAGGATTTGTGAGCAAATTCATAAAGCAGAAGTTCCCCAATCAATATGTGTAGAGATAATTAATGCCTATAAAGAATTAGAACAAAAGACCTTTAGTGGTGTTACTGTTGCAGTAAGAAGTAGTGCAATTGGTGAAGACACAGAGGCAACCTTTGCAGGACAATACGAGACAAAGCTCAACATAAATTCCCATGATATTATTAATGCTTACAAGTCAGTGATTGCCAGTAAATATATGCCTCGCTCTATTATTTACAGGCTTCTTTACGGATTAGATGATAAAGAAACACTAATGGCAGTCATTGTGATAGAGATGATAAAGGCAAATGCAAGTGGTGTCCTTTATACGGTAGATCCTGCTATAAGACCATTTTGTCCTATAAAAATAACTTCTGTATTTGGTATGGGCGAACCCCTTGTTAGTGGATTAATAAAGCCTGATATTTTTTTGATTGGTCGATTAAAAGATGAGATACTGGAGGCACATATTGCCAAAAAAGACTCCAAACTCATTGCCCTCTCTGATGGTGGTTTAAAAATCGAAGAGGTAAGTGACAATTTAGTTGATAAACCCTCTGTGTCAGAAGAGATACTCTTTGAACTTAGAAATAAAGGAATCTTAATTGAAGAATATTATGAAAAACCTCAAGATATTGAATGGGCAATTGATGAGAGTGATAATATCTTTTTACTTCAAACAAGACCACTTAAGATACCAAAAATGCATCCCGATGACAGAATTAGTGAAAAAGACTTGTCAAATCTTGCCCCACTTTTAGAAGGTGGCGAGATAGTGTCAACTGGTGTTTCGGCAGGAAAGGTTTTTGTTTTAAAAGACCTGACTAGCCTTAAAAACATTGACGAAGATGTTATTTTGGTTACTAAAATTGCCTCTCCAGACATAGCATTGTATATTGGTAAGATAAAGGGATTGATTACAGAAATAGGGAGTTCAGCAAGTCACCTTGCATCAGTTGCAAGGGAGTTTCAAGTCCCCTCAGTTTTTGGTATGACACAGGCAACAGAAAAACTAAACACAGGTATGGCTATAACCCTGTGGGCTGATAAGGTAAAGGTATTTAATGGAATTGTTGAGGAACTTATAGACAGTGTTACAACAACAAAGAAATTAATATTACACAGTGCAGTTCATAAGACTTTAAGGGAGGTACTCGATAGGATTTCACCCCTAACCCTCATAGACCCTGATACTGAGGACTTTGTGCCAAAGAAGGCTCAGACCTTTCATGACATCATTAGATATACCCACGAAATATCAGTTAAGGAAATCTTTAGTCTAACTGGTTTTGGAACAAATATAACTAACAAACCAAAGAAACTAAAAAGCAAATTGCCTATTAACATCTGGGTTTTGGATTTTTCAACGAGCAAGACAGAATCAAAAGATAACTTAACAGTAGATGATATAAACTCTGTTCCTTTTAAGTCCCTATGGAGCGGCTTTACATATCCTGGTGTAAATTGGGAAGGGACTATGAATTTTGACACATCTAATATTTCTTCATTATTTGCCTCTACTGCTACATCTGAATTTGGCAATTTACCTGGAGGAGACAGTTATGCTGTTGTATCTGAAGACTATTTAAATATAAGCATGAGGTTTGCTTATCATTTTGCTACGATAGATGCACTTTGTGGAGAGAGAAGTAGTCAAAACTATGTATCATTGCAATTTTCTGGAGGCGCAGGGACTTACTATGGCAAATCACTTAGAGTGCAATTTCTTGGTGCAGTTCTTGCAAAAATAGGTTTTAAGGTTTCCATAAAAGGTGACCTCATTGAAGCAGTCTATTCAAGATATGACAAGGCTGAAACTGAAAGGGCAATTAATTTGATGGGAAGACTTTTATCATCGGTAAGATTACTTGATATATCAATTACTAATAAAGAAGAGATTGAATTTTTTGTGGAGGAATTTTTTAAGGGTAATTATGATTTTATTAATATAAGAAAAGAAAGCTCTCTTAAATCCTTTTATGCAAAAGCCGGTAATTGGAATGTTATAACTGATAGTTTGAACAATAGGTGTATCATCCATGATGGTTCAATGACATTTAATAAACCTCTCAAAGGTATTACAAGTTTTGTAGGAAGACTTTTTGGCAAACATCACGATGAATTCTTTCAGTCCATAGAACTCCATCATACGCTTCCTCTTTTGATAGTAAAAGCTATTGAGCATAGAGGTAGTTGCAAGTTATCTTCTCGTATAAAGCTGATTTCTGGCAAGATTAATAAATCCGCTGGTTTAGCCTTTGGTATGAAAAATATAGAGAACTATTTTGCCTTTGGTGTAGAGGCAAATGAAGGTACAGTTGTACTTTATGAGTTTCTAAATGGTCGCAAGGTATTAAGGCAGCAAGGCAATAAAAAAACTGATAGTATGATTTGGCATCTCTTAGAAATAGAGATTACAGATAAAAAACTCACAGGATTTATCAATTCTCTAAAAATACTGCAACATTCAATTGACGAAACAATTATTGGCTCTTTTGGTATTTGGTCTGGAGGTGACGCTGTGGTCTTTTTTGATTCATTAAAAATAGAGATGGATAATGAAACAATAATAATTAATATATGATGATTTTTTGAAGATCAAATAAGTATAATTTACACTAATGAAACGAGTTGGCTTTTATTACGATAATATATTTTTAAAACACAAGACACCCCTCTGGCATCCAGAATCAAATATAAGACTTATACACATCGTAAACTCTCTTAAAGAAACAGAATTATGGAAATCACTCAGACACTATAAACCACCAAAGGCATCATTTGAAGAAGTAGCCCTTATTCACGATGAAGATTACATTAAAGGACTCTTAAACAAACCAGCAGGGCACCTTGATCCTGATACATACTTTTCATTAGATACCCTTGAGGCATCTTTACACGCAGTCGGTGCTATAATTGATGCTATCAAAAGGATTAAAGATGGAGAGATTGAAAGGGCTTTTTGTGCAGTAAGACCACCTGGTCATCATGCACTTGCACACAGGGCTATGGGTTTTTGTATTTTTAACAATGCTGCAATAGGCACACGATTTGCTCAAAAGATTGGCTTTAATAAGGTCCTTATCATTGACTTTGATGTCCATCATGGAAACGGTACTCAAGATGCCTTTGAACAAGACAATACAGTTTTTTACTTTAGCACCCATCAGTATCCCCATTACCCAGGCACAGGTGCTGAAGAGGAAAAAGGAAGTGGCATGGGTTATGGTTACACCTGTAATATACCTGTAAAAGCAGGTGCAGGCGATAAGACTTATGGAAAGATTTACAATGAGGTCTTACCTAAAATAATGAGCCAATTTGACCCTCATATAGTCCTTGTATCAGCTGGTTATGACCTGCACAAGCACGATCAACTTTCAGCCACAAGGGTCTCAAATGATGGTATTAGAAGTATTGTAAAGGCTATTGTATCAAACACTGACAAGCCTATTGTGATGACCCTTGAGGGGGGATATAACATACCTGCCCTTGAAGATTCTGTCAAAATCACCATTGAAGAACTTTTGTATTCATAATGATCTATACAATTATTAATGCCTGCAAGTCCCTATTCACATATTGGTAATGTTGTATTTTTTTTAATGGCAACCAAACCTTCTTCTATATTAGATATTGGAGTGGGTAATGGTAAGATGGGTTTTATAGCAAGGGATTTACTTGATGTTTGTCTAAACAAATCATATTTAAGAAAAGACTGGAAGGTCAGGATTGATGGAATAGAGATTTACGAGCCTTATATTCAAGATCATCAAAGAAGTATATACAATAACATTTACATTGGCGATGCCTTTGAAGTAATTGATAGGCTTGAAAGCTATGATTTAATAATCATTGGTGATGTTCTTGCGCATATGGAAAAACAAAAGGCATGGCTCTTCCTTGATAAATGCGCCCTTCATTCAAAACATCACATATTATTAAATCTACCTCTTGGACAGTGGAATCAACCAGACATTTTTGAGAATGAATATGAAAGGCATGTTTCCTTCTGGGATGAAAATGAAATAAAATGCTTTGCCTCAGATAGTAGTTTTTTTCATTTTTTGGGTGATAAAAAATATGGTGTTTTTTTCATACACAAGGACAACTATTTATTTCAAAGGGGAGAGATGCTTTTAAAGGAATCCAGTAGATTGAGCACAAAAGGGCTATCTAATAAATCATTGGATATACTTCAATATGCCCAAAGTTTGTGTCCAGAAAGGGCAGAGATTATCAATAATATTGGTGCCATCTATTTAGACAGAAATGAATTGGATAATGCAATAGAGAGTTTTCAAAGTGCTATTAGAAAAAATCCTGAATTTCATATTGCCCATTTCAATCTGGCAAGCTCCTATGAAAGAAAAGGCAACTTAAAAGAGGCAATCATTCACTACTTAAAATCAATCAAGTTAAATCCTCATTTTTATGATTCTGCTTACAAACTTGGAATTTTATATAAGAAGATTGCTTTATATGATGAATCACTTATTGCCTTTGATATTGCAGTTAAGATAAATCCTAATTTAGATAAGGCTTATGTCAATATGGGGGCAATCAATTTTCTTAAAGGGCAGTATGAAGAAGCCATTACATTATTTCAAAAAGCCATATCAATCAATAATGACAATGCAGATGCTCATTGGAATCTCGCCTTATCTTTGTTATTAAGAGGTGACTTTAAAAGGGGTTGGAGAGAATATGAATACCGTTGGAGACTAAAAGATGCAATAATACCAAAGATAAATATCCCTTTATGGGATGGTAAGACTAATAAAGGCAGAATCCTTATCATTACAGAACAAGGCTTAGGTGATGCAATACAATTTATCAGATATGTAAAGCCTTTAAGTCAAAGGGGATTACAGGTATCTGTACAATGTCAAAGAGAATTAAAAAACCTTTTTAAAAATATACCCAACCTTGAGACGTTTACCTTTGATGACTATCTCCCTGATTTTGATTTTTTCTCTCCAATACTTACCTTGCCATATCTTTTTGAAACCACTTTAGAGACTATTCCTTGTGAGATCCCTTATTTGTTTGCAAACAACGATAAGATTGTTAAGTTTCAAAGACTGATTGGAAAAAATGAAAAACAAAAGGTTGGCCTTGTCTGGGCAGGCAAGGGTAGTCATGAAATGGATATGAATCGTTCAATTAATCTTTCAATGTTAAGTTCCTTATTTGAGCTTAAAAATATAGAATTTTATAGCCTTCAAAAAGGTGATGCCTCAAAAGAGGTGTCACTCTTTAATAATATAATTGATTTGACAGGTCACCTTGAAGACTTTTCAGACACTGCTGGTTTAATCTATTATCTTGATTTAATAATAACAGTTGATACTTCAGTAGCCCATCTTGCAGGTGCTATGGGGAAAAAAGTCTGGATACTATTACCTTTTTGTCCTGATTGGCGATGGTTATTAGATAAAGAGGACAGTCCCTGGTATCCTACTGCAAGGCTCTTTAGACAGAAAAAGGCAGGAGACTGGATTGAGGTTATACACAATATTACACAGGAATTGTCACTATTTTTTCCTGACTTTATCAGTTTAATTTCATAAGTTATTGAAAAACAAACATTCATATTTCAAAAATCTTCATTTTTTGCACAACAAATTCCCTTAGGGATAGAATTTTATATTGAGAAGTCTTCTATTGGGGTGAGATTTTCGGGCATCTTTGCCTTTACCTTTTTTATCATTGCAGTCTGAAATTGGGTCAGCTTGTTTTTTAGATAATACTCCCTA
>DUZI01000130.1 GCA_013349595.1 Nitrospirota bacterium | reverse complement strand
TCCCTGACAAAAAGATAATGTTCTATAAGGGGGCTGATAAGATATGTGAGTACCACCTCTGATTTACTGGCGATGTCTACTTTTGATTTTTACCAAATGTCTACTTTTGATTTTTACGGAACAGGAGTTAGTATTAAATTTGACAAAGAGAAAAATAAGTTTTAAACTCTCTGTTTATAAAAAAATTTTAAGGAGGGTATTTTGCTTAAAAATATCGAACATGTATCATCAACAAAAAAGATTATAACTGTTGAGATACCTGCAGAAGAATTAGAAAAAGAAATACAATTGGCACTCAAGAATGCTCAAAAGGATGTCAAACTTCACGGATTCAGACCTGGTAAAGTTCCAATCAGTATTATTGAAAAAAGATTTGGAAAATCTATTGAGGCAGATGTAATAAAAAAAATTGTTTCAGATCATTTTGATCAAGCTACTAAATCAGCTAATTTATTTCCTATGTCTTCACCAACAATTGAGGGAACTTTAAGCTTTGTAAGAAAATCTCCCTTGACAGTGAGCTTCAAAGTAGATGTAAGGCCTGATTTGACTGATTTTAAGTATGATGATTTAACAGTCATTGATATGCCTGTAAGTGTTACAGACGAAGATGTAATGAAGGTAATTGAGAATTATGCAAAAGAAAAGGCTAATTATGAGGCTTCTGATGGGCCTGCTGAGGAATTAGACATAGTTAGTTTTGATTGTTCCTCTGAAAATAATGAAGTAAAAGAGGAAGTAATAAGAGTATCTACATCAACTCCTTATCCTGAAAGCTTTACAAGTGCATTTATTGGTAAAAAGACTCAAGATAAGTTTGAAATTGAGGCAGATTTTACTAATCGAGAAAATCTTAAATTAAATAATATGAAGGGGAAATTACAGATTACTGTTAATTCAGTAAAAAAGCGTAAAATACCTTTGATAGATGATGAATTCGCTAAGGATTTAGGTTTTAATAATTTCCAAGAACTTTTTGAAAATGTAAAAAAGAATGTCATAAATACTCGCAACAATTATGCAAAAAATCAAAAAATAAAAAATATAATTGATAAATTGCTTGAATGTGAAGATTTCGAGTTGCCAGAATCTCAATTAGAGGCTGAAATATCAAGAACAATTAATAACATGATGTCAATGAGGGGAGATAATAATAATATAAGCGAGGATGAATTAAGAAAAGAGGCATCAGAAATAGCAAAAAAGAATTTAAAACTATCAATATTAATTGATGTTATCGGTGAGAGGGAAGGTATAAAAATTTCGAACCAAGATATGGAGAAAGAACTTTTTGTAATGTCTGGTCAATTAGGTATATCTCCTGAAGAATTATTAAAATATCATATGGAAAAGGATGGCTCTCTTATATCACTTTACAAAAAGGCATACACAACTGCTGTATTTGATAAATTGATTGAGAGAGCAAAGATTATTCCATATGAACCAGATAAGCAAGAAGCAACAAATAATAAACAAGAGGAGGACAAAGAATAGATGAGTATTGTTCCAATAGTTATTGAGCAGACAGGGAGGACAGAAAGAGTTTATGATATTTATTCAAGACTCTTAAAAGACAGGATTATTTTTATTGGCACTGCCATAGATGACAATGTAGCAAATGTGGTAATTGCTCAATTACTCTTTTTACAGACTGAAGACCCTGACAAGGATATTCATATTTACATCAATTCTCCTGGTGGTTCTGTTACTGCTGGACTTGCAGTATATGACACGATGCAATATTTAAAGCCGGCTATTGCTACCTATTGCATTGGACAGGCTGCAAGTTTTGGTGCCATATTGCTTGCAGCAGGGACAAAAGGTAAAAGATATGGACTTCCTCACTCAAGGATTATGATACACCAACCAATTGGTGGTTTCTATGGACAAGCTACTGATATTGAGATACATGCCAGAGAGATGTTAAAAATCAAGGATGTTCTAAATAATATACTATCAAAACATACAGGTCAACCTTTTGAGAAGATTAGAAAGGATGCAGAGAGAGACTTTTTCATGTCAAGTGAAGAGGCAAAAGCCTATGGTTTAATTGATGAAGTTATTACTACTATAAAGGAGTCAAAGTAACAAGGAAATCTTCTTTAAATTCAATTTTCACAATAACTAACCATTAGAGGATAAGATATTTAAGTGAATGAGAAAGAAAGTGTTAAGTTTTTACAATGAATAAAATTTCTCTATTCTCTTAAGCTTATTATTTATTAGGAGGCATTATGAAAAAAAAACAAATTGATGGAAGCCTGAAATGTTCTTTCTGTGAAAAGAGCCAAAATGAGGTAATAAGGTTAATAGCAGGCCCAAATGTATATATTTGTGATGAGTGTATTGATTTATGTAATAACATTCTTAGAGAGGATGTTAATCTACAAGATAATAAGAAAATCAAGACACTACCATCACCAGTTGAGATAAATGATTTTTTAAATGATTTTGTCATTGGACAAGAGATGGCTAAAAAAGTGCTTGCAGTAGCAGTTCATAATCATTATAAAAGAATTAGTTTTCAAAAAAAATCTGACATAGAACTTCAAAAAAGCAATATACTTCTAATAGGTCCAACAGGGACGGGGAAAACATTACTTGCTCAAACACTTGCAAGGATGCTTGATGTGCCTTTTACTATTGCTGATGCAACTACGCTCACAGAGGCTGGTTATGTAGGTGAAGATGTAGAAAATGTTTTAGTTAAATTACTTCAATCTTCTGACTATGATATAGGGAGGGCACAAAAAGGAATTGTCTATATAGATGAGATTGATAAAATTAGTAGGAAGTCTGATAGCCCGTCAATTACGAGAGATGTTTCTGGAGAAGGCGTGCAACAGGCTTTGTTAAAAATTATTGAAGGCACAATTTCAAACATCCCTCCGCAAGGAGGCAGGAAACATCCTCAACAAGAATATGTTCAGTTAGATACGAGTAATATTTTATTCATATGTGGAGGTGCCTTTGTTGGTCTTGAAAAGATAATAGAAGAGAGAATTGGAAAGTCGAGTATTGGTTTTGTAAAAGATATAAAAGGGACAAAGGAAAAACGTAGGGATGCCCTTTTAAAACAAGTTGAGTCTGAAGATTTAATTAAGTATGGACTTATTCCAGAGTTTGTGGGTAGGATGCCAGTGATAGCAATACTTGAGGATTTAGATGAACAATCCCTGATAAAGATACTAACAGAGCCAAAAAATGCACTCATAAAACAATATCAGAAACTTCTATCTTTTGACCAAGTCAGACTTAAATTTACTGAACCTGCAATTTCTGCCATAGCTAGGAAGGCTATTAAAAGAAAGGCTGGCGCAAGGGGGTTAAGGGCAATTCTTGAGGAAGTAATGCTTGATGTTATGTATGAGGTCCCTTCTAAAAAAGGGATAATTGAATGTATCATTAACGAAGAAGTAATCAACAGTAATGAAAGACCTCTTTTGATATATAAACAAGAGGCAGATTCTGCATAATCTTCGATTGCCATTTATAAAAAGGATTAGCGGGTATTTAAAATACATCAAATAATGATGCAAGAAAAAAAATCTTGTTTAAGACATTTTTAAAGGGAATAATTGAAAAAAACAAGCTTTTAATATTTAATGAAGGTGTTTTTTTTAACAATTTTTTTACTCTTCTTTTTAAACAAATAAACACAAAGGAAAAATGGACAAAAGAAGAAATCAAACTTTTAAGACAATATCTCTTACATCTTTCATCTTATGTTCCTGTTTTAATACTCTTTTTACTACCTGGTGGAGGTTTGCTACTGCCATTTCTTGCAGCGGTATTAGACCGCAGAAAAAGTAAAAGACCTGATAGTTCTATTGATAACATTAATGAAGAGGATTTATTATCCCCACAAATGACTGAAATAATTTTAGATATAAAACAACTAAATCTTAGTTTCATTAATCAATCTGGTTTTTTACCAATACTCAATGACATAAATTTCTCACTCAAAAAATCAGAAGTATTTGGTCTAGTAGGAGAGAGTGGTTGTGGTAAGAGTCTTACAGCATTGTCTATAATGCGATTATTGCCTCAAAATGTATTGATTAATGGAACGATTTCTTTTAATGGTAAAAACATACTCACCATTGGGGAAGCTGATATGAGAAAGATTAGAGGCAAGGAAATAGCAATGATCTTTCAAGAACCTATGACATCTTTAAATCCTGTATTAACTGTTGGTTATCAGATTTCAGAAGTAATAAGAACCCACGAGGGACTCTCAAAAAAGGATGCCTATTGCAAATCCATAGAACTCATGAAGGCAGTTATGATACCATCAGCAGAGTTACGGGTAAGGGATTATCCCCATCAAATGTCTGGTGGGATGAGACAGAGGGTTATGATTGCAATGGCAATTGCTTGTAAACCAAAGTTACTCATTGCTGACGAACCAACTACTGCCCTTGATGTAACAATTCAGTCAGAGATATTGGCATTAATAAAAAGAATTCGTGATGAAATGGCTATGTCTATGCTTTTGATAACTCATGATTTAGCAATCATATCAGAACAAACCGATACAGCAGCAATCATGTACACAGGAAGGATATTGGAATTTGCAAGTACTGAAGAGTTGCTTTCAAATCCACTACATCCCTATACAAAGGGACTTCTAAACTCATTACCACAGCAAAAATATAGGAAATTGCTGCCTATAAAAGGTTTTGTCCCTGATCCTAAAAATCTTCCAAAAGGATGTAAGTTTTCTAATCGTTGTAGTCTTGCAGACTTACTTTGTAATGAAATAGAACCAAAAATAGAGGAAAAATCATCAGGACACTTTGTTAGGTGCTACAAGGCTTAATTTATATGGATTTAATGAGTTCAATAAATCTTAAAAAATACTTTTCGATTAATAAAAATGTTTTTTCCAAGAAGGGTTATTTAAAAGCAGTTGACGGAATATCGATAAATATCAAATCAAATAAGGTTTTTGCCCTTGTTGGTGAAAGTGGTTGTGGCAAGTCAACTGTTGCTCGATTGTTAATAAGACTTCTTGAACCATCAGAAGGAATGATTTTATATAAATCACATGACTTAAAAACACTCAATGATAAAGAAATCATGAATTTTCGCAGGTCTGTCCAGATGGTATTTCAAGACCCCTTTGCATCTTTAAATCCAAGGATGAGGATTGGTGATATTTTGGAAGAACCACTGTTAGTACATAAGATAGGCACAAAGTCAGAAAGAAAGGACAAGGTTGCTGAATTGTTGATGAAAGTTGGGCTTTCCTCTGATGTCATAAATAGGTATCCCCATGAGTTTAGTGGTGGGCAAAGACAAAGAATTTGTATTGCAAGGGCTTTGACTTTATCTCCAGAGATGATTATTGCAGACGAACCGCTTTCAGCCCTTGATGTATCTATTCAAGCTCAAATTATAAATCTCTTCCAAGAATTAAAAAGAGAGTATAGTCTTTCAATGTTATTTATAAGTCATGACCTGAATGTTGTCCATTATTTAAGTGATGAAGTCGGAGTAATGTATCTTGGAAGGATTGTTGAGCAAGGAGATACTTCAGAACTTTATAATAACCCTTTACATCCATATTCCAGATTGTTAATTTCATCCACGCCAAGATTAAAGGGTAGGGGGAGAGAGAAGAAGACAACTGTTATTTATGATGTCCCAAGTCCAATTAATATTCCGCAAGGCTGCTCTTTTCATCCAAGATGCCCTGATATATTTGAACCTTGTAAATCCTTACAGCCTGAAATGGTTAATTATAAGGGAAGGCTTATTTCTTGTCATTTATACAAATGAGTAAAGTTTATTTCATTGGTGCAGGACCAGGTGATCCTGATCTTATCACCTTAAAGGGCAAGAGATTACTCGATGAAGCAGATTTGGTAATTTACACTGGAAGCCTCATAAATCCACTTTTGTTGACTTCTTTGAAGGCATCTTTATGTGATTCAAAAGATATGACTCTTGAAGCTATTATAAGGTTGATAATTAAGGCAACAAATGAGGGTAAAAAAGTAGTAAGATTACACACAGGAGATACATCGTTTTATAGTGCTATTAACGAGCAGATTGCATACTTGAGAAAAGAGGGTATTGATTATGAGGTAATCCCTGGTGTATCATCTGCCCTTGCAGGTTCTGCAGTTTTGGGGATTGAACTAACTATTCCAGAATTATGCCAAACTGTAATTTTTACAAGACTTGAAGGGAAGACAACTGTACCAGAAAAAGAGAGATTAAGAGAACTTGCCAAACACAATTGCACTATGGTTATTTTTTTAAGCATTTCAATGATTGATAAGGTCTGTGAAGAACTCATTCAAGGTGGTTTTAATAATGAAACTCCTGTAGTTGTAATTGAGAAGGCAACATGGAAAGAACAGAGGATAATTAAAGGCACAATAAATAGTATTTCTTCCCTTGTAAAAGATGCAGGAATCACAAAAACAGCATTAATTTATGTTGGTGATGTCCTTAAGGCGACAACCGAGGGGATACAGAAGAAGTCAAGATTATATGACAAAGACTTTTCCCATTGCTACCGTAAAAAATAGGCCCAAAAATAGCGATAGAACTAAAAAGCTTAGTAAAATCAGCAAGTAAGATAGGAAGGGTTGGTGAAGGATTTTTATACGACACCTTATAAAAAAAGTTCCTAGGGCTTTGTCATAAGGCATTGCATTATAATGAATAAAGCAAAATTAAATAAAATCTGTCGATTATAAAAAGCCTGAAACAGCCCTTCCT
>DUZI01000100.1 GCA_013349595.1 Nitrospirota bacterium | reverse complement strand
CCTTTTTTATCAAAAAATGTTATAATCTTGTCCACTTGTTAAAGTTAAAAATGTAAATCAGAAAATCTAAATTAAATAAAGAGGTTAAGGTCATAGATAGCTTAGAAATTGCATTAAAGATTGCACGGTATGCCTCAGAAAAGAAAGCTGAAAATATTATTATCCTTGACTTAAGAGACATTACAGTCATTGCAGACTTTTTTATAATATGTTCAGGTAGTAGCAATACTCAAGTTCAGGCAATTACAGATGCTATCTTGGAAACACTCAAAAAAAACGATTCAATCATTCCCTTGAGGGTAGAAGGCAAAACCTATTACAGATGGGTTTTATTAGATTACGGTAGCGTGGTTACTCATATCTTTGATAATGAAACAAGGGATTATTACAATCTTGAAAAACTTTGGATAGATGCCAAGAGGGTGACTTTTTAGTTAATAAATCATGATTTTCAATAATTTGCAAATACTTTGTATTTTTTATTCTCTTAATTTGCCAATTTAATTACACACTCCATTAGTCTATTCAAATGAAAATCAAGTTATTATGGCTTGGAAAGACAAAAGAGACATTTATTGAACAAGGTATAAAACACTACATCAAGTTAATCAAGCCAATTATCAATATTAATATTGAAGAAATTAAGGAAATAAGAGGCAAGTCTATTGAAGAAACCTTGTTATATGAGGGCAAAAAAGTATTAGAGAAAACGAAAGATTATTTTTTGCTTGATCAGAGCGGGAAGGAATACTCCTCAGAAGATTTTGCTATTTTTATAAGTAATTCCCTTAAAGATGAACGACTGCTAACTTTTTTGTTTGGTGGCCCATTTGGTGTTTCAAGGGAAATTAAAGAGAAGGCAAAGTCGATTATCTCACTTTCAAGAATGACCTTTACACATGAGGTCTCCCGTTTGTTATTTTTAGAGCAGTTATACCGTGCTTTTACAATAATCAAAGGTAAAGTCTATCATTATTAAATGGAAAACACATTGTCTATCAAAAAGGCAGTAATTGATACAAGCCTATTTGTCAATCCTGATGTAAGATACCGTTTAGGTGAAAACCCAACAGAGGCATTTAAATCATTTCTTGAAGATGCTATACAGAGAAAATCTATTGAATTCTATATGCCACCATCTGTATTTGAGGAGCTTAAAAATTTTATTGACTTAGAAAAAATCCCCTCTGAATATCTGCTTGCCTTTATTAAAAAAGCCCCCAAAAAATATGAGTTGTCTTGCCCTGCACTTTTTATATATGAGCTTATTGATGAAATACGAGATAGGGTCAACAAAGGCTTAAGGATTGCAGAAAAGGCAGTAAGAGACAGCTCAATAAACAAGACTGAAGAAGTCATACAGGATTTAAGAAGAAAATACAGAGATGCCTTAAGAGAGGGCATCATTGATAGTAAAGAAGATGTTGATTTGCTCTTGCTTGCCCTTGAGCTTGATGCCTATCTAATCACTGCAGATAAGGGGTTAATAAAATGGGCTGATAAGTTAGGTATTAAATGGCTATTTTCAAAGGAATTTATTGATTTCATAAACTTATCTCTAATCAAGGGCTAACTCATTACCAAATTCAATAAATCCACCAATAATCTCTTTCGTTGAAGAGTTCTTTTTTTGACTTTTAATGCCCTTACGCTTCATCTGTAAAACTCACCATTTGGGTTCAAACACTTGCAGATGATAAACGTTACATTCGCAAAGAAATGTTAAAAAACATTCCTATTTACTTCAGAGACTTATCCTTATCATTGATTTGAGAGACTATTTAACAAAAAAGATAATCTCATCAATAATGTTTTCCTTTTCATCTAACAATGTGTTTGCCACTATAAGGTTCCCAAATAAAACTATTATTTTCAATCTCATGGAGTTCATCATTAATCATAATTTTTATGCCCTTACGATAACCATCAATCTGAAAAAGTACCCTTTGATTGTCTTTTGCAATGTCAGGGTCTAAGGCAAGATAAATGCCTTGATGGGGATATAAAAACTTGGGTTTCTTCAAAAAAAAGTTCCTGCCTGTTTTATCAATATCAGCTAAACTGGTAAAATCAGGATATTTAGATAAAAAATACTCTTCATAATTATTGCCTGTTATGTTTACTGTCTTTACGATAATGCCCTTTGGAATTTTTGGTGATTTAGAGTGCCTTTTATTGTCAAGATAATTCATTAAATCAAGCCATATTTGTGCTGAACCACTTATGCCAGATACATTCCACATAGGTTTGCCTGAAAAATTCCCAACCCAAACTGCAACTGTAAAGTGTTGAGAAAAACCAATGCACCAGTTATCTCTCATGTCCTTGCTGGTTCCAGTCTTTACAGCAGTCCAAAACCTTGTTGAAAGGGGATTTTCTAATCCAAAGGTCCTTAAAATAGCGATAGAACTAAAAAGCTTAATAAAATCAGCAAGTAAGATAGTAAGGGCTGGTGTGGAATTTTTATACGACACCTTATAAAAAAAGTTCCTGGGGGGGCTTTGTTATAAGGCATTGTTTTAAATGTATAAATCAAAATTATAAATAAAATTTGTCGATTATAAAAATCCTGAAACAGCCCTTCCTATCGCTATTTTAAGGGCTGTTTTTGGGTATTGACAAATTATGATTTATTTATATATATTTTCTGCCTATGAGAACACCATTTATATCAGCAAATTGGAAGATGAATAAGACTGTTGACGAGACAGTTTTGTTTATGAAGGAGTTTATCCCTCTTGTCAAAGACACAAAGGGTGTTGACATTGTCATCGCCCCACCATTTACTGCCTTACAAACGGCCTTTTCTTTGTTAAAAGATACAAATATTAGTCTTTCAGCTCAAAATGTCTTTTATGAAGAAAAAGGTGCCTACACTGGAGAGATTTCACCATCAATGCTCACGGAGATTGGTTGCTCCTATGTCATCATCGGTCATTCTGAAAGGAGACAATATTTTAATGAAACCGATGAAATAGTCAACAAAAAGATAAAGATTGCCCAAAAATATGGCTTAGCAATAATAATGTGCATTGGTGAATCTTTGGCAGAAAGAGAGGCAGGCAAAACTATGGATATCCTAAAAAAACAGTTGATTAATGGTTTAAAGCATATTTCTGCAGAAAACATTATCATTGCTTATGAGCCTATATGGGCAATTGGGACAGGTAAAACTGCAACTACAGAACAAGCTCAAGAGGCACATAATTTTATAAGAGGGGAATTAAGAAGTCTTTACGGTAAAACTGCAGAGGAAATAAGGATATTATATGGTGGAAGCGTTACCCCAGACAATATTAAGGCTTTGATGTCCTGTCAAGATGTTGATGGAGCTCTTGTTGGTGGTGCAAGTCTAAAGGCTGATAATTTTGCAAAAATAGTAAATTTTAAAAAATAGGAGATGTAATTAAGTGATAATATTTTTAACTGTTTTACACATTCTAGTATGTCTTTTTCTTATCTTCATAGTCTTGATTCAAAGTGGCAAAGGTGCAGAGATGGGGGCAGCCTTTGGTGGCTCAAGTCAGACCCTCTTTGGAAGTCGTGGTGCCGCAACCTTTCTCAGTAAAATGACAAATGTTGCAGCAGTACTATTTATGATAACTTCTCTATCCTTAACAATGTTATCAACAAAGCCCTCAACAGTTATCAAAGACATGTCTGTGCCTACTTCACCTAGTCAAACTATTCCTCAACAAGCACCTCAACAGATACCACAAGAGCCTATTTCAAATAAAAGTAAAGAGAGTAAATAGTCTATTAATCATTGATGAGACCTCGTAGTCTTTTTTTAAAAAAATCATGCGAGGTCTTTTTATTTTTTTTCTCCTGTTTGATAGTTATTTCCTGTTCAAGAGAACCAAATATAAAAAATCCTAATTCTCTTACAATTGCCTCACTGGCTGATGCCAAAAGGTTATTACCAATGCTTGCCTCCGACAGCGCCTCTGCAAGTATCTCTGGCCATATCTTTAGAGGCTTAACAAAATATAACAAAAACATAGTCCTTGAAGGAGATTTGGCTGAATCTTGGTCTATCAGTCAAGATGGCCTTGTAATTACTTTTAAACTCCGTAAAGATGTCCTCTGGCATGATGGAAAACCCTTCACCGCTGATGATGTAATCTTTACTTACAATACAGTGATTAATCCAAAAGTCCCCACCCCTTATAGCAGTAATTACGGACCTGTCAAGGAGGTTAAAAAGGTTGATGATTACACTGTTAGGGTTTATTACAATGAACCTTTTGCCCCATCCCTTGAGGCTTGGGGAATGGGAATAATACCTAAACATGTTTACGAAGGCAAGGTCCTTACTACACCGGAAATCAATAGGAATCCAATCGGTTCAGGTCCTTACAAGATAAAAGAATGGGTTACAGGTCAGAAAATTGTCCTTGATGCCTTTGATAAATATTATGAAAAGACACCAAATATCCAAAAAATTATTACAAGGGTTATTCCTGATACTGCTACTATGTTTTTAGAATTAAAGTTTGGAGGAATTGATTATATGAGTCTCACACCAGCTCAATTTAAACTTCAGGCTCACAGTAGTCATTTTGATAGTTATTTTAATAAATTCAGATATCCATCTTTCAGTTACACCTATCTTGGTTTTAATCTTCTGTCGCCATTATTTAAAGATACAAAAGTTAGACAAGCAATAAGTCATGCAATTAACAAAAAAGATATTATAACTGCCGTCCTTTTAGGATATGGGACTGATTGCACAGGTCCTTTTCCTCCAGAATCATGGGCTTATAATCCAAATGTTAGAATCTTTTCATATAATCCTCAAAAAGCTATTGAATTATTTAAAGAAGCTGGTTGGAATATTAACTCTAAGGGTATTCTTCAAAAGGACGGAAAGCCCTTTGAGTTTACTGTTATTACTAATCAAGGGAACGAAACAAGATTAAAGACTGCCCAGATAATAAAAGAACAGCTAAAGGCTGTAGGGATTAATATGAATATTAAGGTTCTTGAATGGCAGGCAATGCTCCATGACTTTATTGACAAAAAGAAATTTGAGGTAGTTATTTTGGGATGGTCTTTATCAAGGGACCCAGATATTTACGATATTTGGCATTCCTCAAAAACAAAAGAAGGTGAGTTTAACTTTGTATCATACAAAAATGCCGAAGTAGATGAGCTCTTAATAAAAGGCAGACAAGTCTTTTCAATTGATGAAAGGAAAAAGATCTATGACAGGATTCAAGAGATACTTGCAGAGGAACAGCCTTATATTTTCCTTTATATACCGGATGCCTTACCAGTTATTCATAAGAGATTTAAAGGGGTCACAAAGGCCCCTATAGGTATTTGGCATGACTATATTCATTGGTACGTCCCAAAGAACAGATTGGAGTGGTATAATTGATAAAATTTAATAAGATTACTATCATTGGAGTTGGTCTTATTGGTGCATCTTTTGCCTATGCACTTAAAGCAAAAAAAAGTGTAGAGAAGATAATTGGCTACGGTCGTAATGAGACTAATCTACTTTATGCCAAAAATGAAGGTCTTATTGATGATTATTGTCTTGATATTATTGAAGCATGTAATCAGTCAGACCTTATTTTCTTGTCAACACCTATAGGCACATTTAAGGATATAATAGACACAATAAAATCCTCTTTAAAACAACACACAATAATTACAGATGCAGGCAGTGTCAAAGGACAGCTTGTACATGACATAGAATCATCTCTATCAGAAGACATTTTTTTTGTAGGTTCTCACCCTATTGCAGGGAGTCACAAATCTGGAGCTAAAAATTATGATAAAAACCTGTTTTACAACTCCCTCTGCATAATTACACCTACAAAAAAGACTCATAAAGAATCATTTAACAAAATTTATGAACTCTGGAAGGGTATTGGGTGCAGGATAGAAATATTAGACCCCTTTGAACACGACCATATTTATAATCTTGTCAGTCACATGCCCCATCTTCTTTCTTTTTGTCTTGTAAATACTGTCTTTGAATCAAATAAAAAAGCCTTTGACTTTGCAGGCAAAGGTTTTAAGGACATGTCTCGACTTGCAGGGAGTTCCCCAGAGATTTGGAGAGACATTATTATTTATAACAAAGACAATGTGCTCAAATCTCTTGATACATTACAGGGACATTTACAGATGGTAAAAGCCATAATTTCAAGAGATGATATCTCATCCCTTGAAGATTATTTTAGAAAAGCAACAGAAATTTATAATAAAAATGCCCTTTAACCCAATGACTGTCAATTTACAAGCCCAAAATCAGCGATAGAACTGAGAACTTAACAAAATCAAGTAGAAAGGGTTGGTGAAAAATTTTATACGACACCTTAAAAAGAAATCTTGAGAAACTTTAGCAAAAGGCATTGCATTATAAAGAATAAAGCAAAATTAAAATGAATTCGTCGATTATAAAAATTCTGAAACGGCCATTCCTATAGCTATTTTGGGGATTAAGCCTCATTAAAAAAAGGCCGCAGTTTATCATAGGTCTCAAGTATATGCTCAGGAATTACTCGTATTTCTGTAGTTACAGCCATAAAATTTGAATCCCCTCCCCAGCGGGGGACTATGTGTATGTGAAGGTGTTCCTCGATCCCTGCCCCTGCTACCACTCCAATATTAATACCAATATTAAAACCCTCTGGTTTAAAAGCATTTCTAAGACAATCAACGGTAAACCTTGTCATCTCCATAAGTGCATGGAGTTCTTTATTAGTTAATCCATCAAAAGATGATGTATGTAAATAGGGCACAACCAT
>DUZI01000099.1 GCA_013349595.1 Nitrospirota bacterium | reverse complement strand
CCTGTTATATCAAATAATCTTGACATGGGTTTTCTATTTTGTGGTAAAGTCATCTTTACCTTACTATCCTTTCCCATGTTACGCTCCTTTTTGTGAGTTTTTTATAAGACCTAATTGTTTAAATTTTAAATTATTTAGGGATTAAATACAAGAAGCTTTTTTAACCCAAAAATAGGGATAGGAAGGGCTGTTTCAGGATTTTTATAATCGACAAATTTTATTTATAATTTTGATTTATACATTTAAAACAATGCCTTATGAGAAAGCCCTAGGAACTTTTTTTTAAGGTGTCGTATAAAAATTCCCCACCAACCCTTCCTACTTGATTTTGTTAAGTTCTCAGTTCTATCACTGATTTCGGGTTTAAGTTTAAAGGTTATTGATTTGCTCAATATTTATAATGTACTTACTGTTAATTAATGATGCATCAGCAAGCACACTTATCCTTATTCCAAAAGACTTTTCAAGGTTAGTAATCTCTTGTCTTAATAGATTAGTTAGTATATTTGCAACATCCACAGAAGCCTTGCAAGTTATTGATGAATTGCTCTCAAACAACTTGTTGTGTATCTCTCTTAACGCAGAAAGTGCTATGGCATTAGCAGATTTGATTATGCCACTACCTAAACAATTAGGACATTTTATAGTTGTAGATTCAGCATAAGAGGGTCTTATCCTTTCTCGTGTCATCTCGAGGATACAAAACTTTGAAAGTGGAGTTATCTCTATGTTTGCCTTATCTGTGTTAATAAGTTCAATCATTTTTTGTTCGATAATCTTTCTATTCTTGCTTGATTGCATGTCAATAAAATCTATTACTATAAGTCCACCAATATCTCGTAATCTTATCTGCCTTGCGATTTCATTGACTGCCTCAAGGTTTGTATTGAATGCAGTTGTCTCAATATTATCTTCTTTTTTACTCCTGCCTGAGTTAACATCTATTGCTGTTAATGCCTCTGTTTTATTGAATATAAGATAGCCTTTTGATGGAAGGGTAACGACAGGTTCATTTAGTCTGTCAATCTGTGATTCTATATCATAGAGGGAAAATAGGGGTTTGTTATCTTTGTGATAAATTACATTAAAAGCTCTGCCTGGAGTAATCTTTTTTATATATGACTTGATTGAAGAAAAGGTTTCTTTGGAATCCACTATTATCTCAGCTGTATCAGAAGTTAGATAATCACGCACTGTCTTTAGGGCAAGGTCGTGTTCCTTATACACAAGTGCAGGCGCTTTTATGGTCTCAGCATATTTTTTGATAACCTGCCAGAGTTTTGTAAGATATTTAAGGTCTCTATTAAGTTCAGTCTCTATGCTGTCACTACAGGCAGTTCTTAATATAAACCCCATATTTTTTGGTAGTTTCAGAGAATTAAATATTGCCTTTAGATTATCCCTGTCCTGTCTATTTTCTATCTTCCTTGAGATACCAATCCTTTGTTGACCTGGTAACATAACAATATACCTACCAGCAAGAGAAATGTAAGTAGTAAGGGTAGCTCCCTTATTGTCATGTTCATCTTTATCGACCTGAACCAATAATTCATCACCTTTTTTTAAAATAGATTGAATTGATGGTCTGCCTTTGCCTTTAATCTTATCTTGGTATATTTCAGGCATAATTTCTCTAAGTTGAAGAAACCCATTTTTACCTTGGCCAAAATTAACAAAGGCGGCTTGAAGTGATGGAAGTATTGAAACTACCACTCCCTTATAAATATTGCCCTTTAGTTGTTGTCGCGTAGGTGATTCAACATAAAAATCAATCAGTATATTACCTTCAACAATGGCTACCCTGTTTTCAATGGGATAGGTAGTATTTAGCAGTATTCGTTTTGTGTTGTCTCTTTGAGCCGAATTAGTTTGCTCAGTTTTTATGTTTTTTTTAAATCGCTGTCTTTTGGGTGTTGTTTTTTGTCCTTGCTGATTATCTTCTATACTATCAATTTGCTCTACTTTAATTGTTTCTACAGTTGTTTCCTGTTCTTGATTCTCTGAACTGGTATCTTCTGTAAATGTATTGGCTATTTTTTTCTTTTTGTAATGCCCTCGCCAGTACCGTCTTTTCTTAGTTCTTTTGCCTTCAAGGTTAACTGTATTTTGATTGTTCTCTATTGTAATGTTTTCAGTCTTTGATTCCATTTATCTTATGATTAGTCTTACAAATCGCCTTTTACCAGCCTTTAGGAGATAATCACCTCTTGATAGTTTGAGATTTGTCTCTGTTATCTTAGTATTATTTATTGTAAGGCCACCTTGCTTGATAAGTCTTTGCGCCTCTGATGTGCTCTGACAAATGCCTGAATCTTTGAGGGCTTGTGCTATCCATAAGGTTTCATTTTCTAAAGTGATAATAAATTCTGGCATCTCATCAGGCAATCCACCTGCTGTAAAAATCCTGTCAAATTCTGCCTTTGCCTGAATAGCATTTTCATGCCCCCAGTACCTTTCAGTTATTTCAAAGGCAAGGTTTTCTTTGACTTTTTTGGGATGGATGGAGCCGTCTCTAATACCACTTTTTATTTGGGCTAATTCCTCGTTACTGATGTGGCTAAGTAATTCGTAGTATTTAAGCATTAATTCATCACTTATTGACATAAGTTTGCCATAAATATCCTTTGGTGCCTCTGATATACCAATGTAGTTACCATAACTCTTTGACATTTTATGAACACCATCAATACCCTCAAGAAGTGGTAACATGATTATGATTTGTTCCTCTTGTCCAAAGGCTTTTTGTAAAGACCTGCCCATTAGAAGATTAAACCTCTGGTCTGTTCCCCCAAGTTCAACATCTGCCTTGAGGTGGACAGAATCATATCCCTGAAATAGTGGGTAATAAAATTCAAGTATTGATATGGGTTGTTGATTAGTAAATCTCTTTTTGAAGTCATCTCTCTCAAGCATCCTTGCAACAGTCTCAAGGGCACCAAGACGAACAATCTCAAGGGCAGTCATATTTTCAAACCATTGACTATTGAAACAAACAATTGTCTTTTCTGGATTTAATATCTTAAAGACCTGCTCTTTATAAGTTTCTGCATTTTTTAAGACATCTTCCTTTGTAAGAGGTTTACGTGTCTCTGAACGCCCTGTGGGGTCTCCTATCATACCAGTAAAATCACCTATTAAGAATATTACCTCATGACCAAGTTCTTGAAATTGACGTAGTTTCTCAATAAGGACTGTGTGCCCGAGATGAATATCTGGTGCAGTGGGGTCAAAACCAGCCTTTATCTTAAGTGGGATCTTTGATTTAAAGGATTTTTCAAGTTTGGCAAGAAGTTCTTTCTCAAAGATTACCTCAGTAACACCTCTTTTGATAATCTCTAATTGTTTATGTGGTGTAAGCATAGCAGGTATGATAATTAATAATGTTAAATTCTTTCAAGCAGAACAAATTGACCCAAAAATAGCGCTTAGGAAGGGCTGTTTCGGAATTTTTATAATCAACGATTTCATTTTAATTTTGCTTTATTCTTTATAATGCAATGCCTTTTGCTAAAGTTTCTCAAGATTTCTTTTATAAGGTGTCGTATAAAATTTTTCACCAACCCTTCCTACTTGATTTTGTTAAGTTCTCAGTTCTATCGCTAATTTTGGGAATTGACTTATGATTAACCATTTGAATTAATTAGTATTAAGTCAACTACTTCTTTAAGATTTTTTGCAACCAATGTGTCAGGTATTGGCACGGTTTCAAGATTACTTAAAAAGATACCTTTTACACCCACCGATTGAGCAGTCAGGATATCAGACTCTTTGTCGCCTACTAAGAATGAATTTTTTAAATCAATATTGTATTTTGCCCTTGCAGAAAGTAACATCCCCGGTTCAGGTTTCCTGCATTGGCAGTGTTCATCTGGGTGATGTGGACAATAATAAAAGTCATCAAAACCATACTTATTCATAAATAATTGATGGACTTCCTTTACAAAGTCCTCTTTTACAATACCTCTTGCTATGCCTGACTGATTACTTATGCCAATAAGTAAAAAACCCTTATCTTTTAATCGCTGTAATTCAGAAATGTTTTTAAACAACTTGAAATCATCCCACCTACAGAGATAATTTGCATCATCACATAAAGTCCCATCTCTATCAAAAAAGACCGCCTTTTTATTTGGAATAAGTGAAGATAGCTCAAAAAAGACCTCATCAGAGGTTACACTGTTTATACACTTGAGATCACCCCTTGGACATACCCTCTTAAAGCAAGGTGAGCAATTAACCTTTGAGGTTATAGTACAAAAGCCCTTATCAAAGTAACCAGTAAGATAAGGTGAGGTAGAGGCAAAAATAGAAACTGTAGGTGTCATAACTGCCCGTGCAAGGTGCATTGGACCAGAGTCGTTTGTCAAAAACACATCACACTCAGAGATGAGTGCAATTAGTTCCCTGACTGTTGTCTTTCCTGCAAGGGAGAGTTTATTTGAAGTAAGTGATTTATCAATTTCATAGACGGTTCTATCAAGGGGGTCATCACTGAAGAGTATTACCGAACCTGATGTCTTTTTGATAAACCAATCTGCCACTTCTGCAAACCTTTCATGTCGCCATCTCTTGGTCTCACCAAAGGCAGCCCCTGCACTTATTCCTAGGAAAGGTCTTTTTAAACCTTTAAGCCTTTCTCTTGCCCTAATCCTTTCATCAAAAGATAAATAAATCCATGGACTTTTTGACTGAATCTTTAAACCTTCAAAGGCAGGTATGTTTAGAAAATAATCAATATGGTGAATCTTCCTGTCTTCCATGTGATAAGGTACCTTTGATGTTAGCATCCAACCTCGCGAATCCCTGTCGTAACCAATCCTCTTAGGAATTCCAGCCATAAAGGCTATTAATGCAGAATCAAAGGCATTTTGCAATAAAAAGGCACTGGTGAAATTTTCTTTTCTCAACCTCAAGGACAATGGGATCTTCCCCAATAATCGCCTATCTCTGGCAGAATATTCTATAATTTTATCAATGAAGGGTGATCCCTTATAAACTTCTCCGATTGAGGGCTTGCAAAGAATCGTCATTGAACAATCTTTAAAGCCTTTTTTAATAGTCTCAATGGTGGGAAGTGTCATCACTGCATCACCTATCCAATTGACTGTTCTAAGAAGGATTTTTTCTTTTGATGATTCCATGAGAAATTGTCAGTGAAAAAAAAGGGTAAACTCTATGTTTACCCTGAAATGGAAAAAATAATTTTGGAGGTGTTGAAAGATATTAATTTTTCTTTATATATAGTTCCCACATTCCTTTGTCTTCCAACTTGAGTGATTCAAACTCATAACCCTGCTTTTCAGCATATCTTGGGATAGAGTCTTCAGCTGATGCAGGTGCATCACAAAGGATTTTGAGTACTGAGCCTGAAGGCATCTTCTCGAGTTGTTTTTTTGTTAATACCAATGGGTATGGGCATACCCTTCCAAGAACATCAAGTGTTTCAGTTGGTGTCTGCGATTTTAAATCTGCCATGATAATTTCCTCCTTTTTTAGAAAAATTGCAAATGGTCAACCTCTTCCAGTTTTTGATGAATAAATGAATATGGGACTATCTCAGCCTTTGTGTCAGCGCCAAACTTTTCTGCATCAAGCACGACATCTTTTTCCGTTAATCCAAATCTTTCAAGGTCTTCTTTGCATATGTAAACTTTAAGGTCAACTAAAAGGGCATTTTCTATGTGCATTTCAATGCTTGTATTGCCATAGTGTTTAATCGCTTCTTGTCCTTTTATACAATTTAATACGCCATCATCTATGAAACATAAGATTGGTTCTACACTGTCACCATCATCAAGATAAATATCAACACTTTGACTTGAAATTGCATGTGTTATTGCAAGTCTTGACACTTCATCTCTATAAGGAAGGCTTTTAATAATAAAACCTAATGTCTTCTTTGCCATTAATTAATCACCTCCTATCAATAATACTCTGTCAGCAGAAAAACAACTTGCAAGATACCAGTCCATACTTTGTCTGTTTACACCTTCAATCATATCTTTTTTGTGGATACCTCTTGCTTCTGAACAAGCTTCACAGGATGTCATTTTGAATCTTCCAGTAGAAAGCATTTCTTCCACTGGTTTTTGTAAGGCCGAATAATCTCTGAAAGCCTTCTGATCTTTTTTGGCAAGAGTTGTTGCATTCCCAGAGAGCCATAAATCAACACTATGTCCTTTTTTTAGTGCTGCATCACTTAATTTTACAGCAAAATCTAATGATAGTGAGCCAATAAGCGAACTAAATGTGCCAATTGTTAATTTAGCCAATTTCTCCTCCTTGTATTATATCCAAACTATTTTTTCATAATCATTAAATATCAAATCAACCAGATCACTGTAGCTTACAGGCTTTACCTTGCTGTCAAGCTTATCTGCTGTGATACCCCTTGTTTCAAAGTCTTCAATCAGTGCATAGAAATTAACATTTTCTTTCTCTAAAAGTGGAGATTTTTTTCCATTTTCTTTGATACACCCATGATAGACACCATTACCTACAAGTATTATACCCAATTTGTCTGCTCTTAACCTATCTAAGATATTTAATCCTAATCTTAAATGGCTATAAAATACACCAAGTCTCATTAACCCTCCTTTTTGTGAAAAAATATAGTAAATATGACACCATTTTATATCTTATTTAAATATATTGTCAACCAAAAATAATATTGTTCTATAAAATCAGGAAGTTGTGTATTATTAATATAAAATCTATCTAAACAATTAGTTTTTATTTAGTTTTTATTCATGTAGGAAACAATTTTTTGGGACTTGTTGTTTGAATTAGGTATGGATTTTTAACCATTTTCAATTTATCTTCAATAT
>DUZI01000098.1 GCA_013349595.1 Nitrospirota bacterium | reverse complement strand
GATTGGACTAGGACAGAAGAGTATAAAGAATTAAATTTTAAAAGACAACATATAAAAATAAATCCTCACAAGGCATGCCAACCGCTTGGGTCAATTTTTTGTGCCTCTGGATTTGAAGGGACACTCCCTTTTGTGCAAGGGGCACAGGGTTGTGTTGCCTATTTCAGGAGCCATTTGAGTAGGCATTTCAAAGAGCCAATGGCTGCGGTCTCAACATCAATGACTGAAGATGCGGCTGTCTTTGGCGGGTTAAACAATATGCTTGAAGGGTTAGAAAATGCCTATCAACTTTATAAGCCAAAGATGATGGCAGTTTCAACAACCTGTATGGCAGAGGTAATTGGGGATGACCTCAATGCCTTTATAAAACAGGCAAAGGATAAAGGTGTTGTCCCAAAAGATTTGCCTATACCATTTGCACATACACCAAGTTTTGTAGGTTCTTATTTAACGGGCTATGACAATATGATGAAGGGTATCCTTTCATACATAACTGTAGGGAAAAAAGGTTATCCAAGTGGTTCTATAAATTTTATACCAGGATTTGATACATATACAGGCAACTACAGGGAACTCAAAAGGTTGATGCATATTATGGGCGTCAAACACACTATTTTGGCTGATATAAGCAATGTCTATGATTCACCAAATAACGGACAATACTTGCTTTATTCAGGTGGAACACCGCTTGATGAGACTGCTAATAGTGTAAATGCATCGGCAACGATTGCAATGCAGAGATATTCAACAGTCAAGACCCTTGATTACATCAATAAGGAATGGGTGCAAGCGACAAAGGTCATTAGACCAATTGGTATTAGAAACACAGATTTGTTTTTTGAGGAAATCAGTAAGATTAGCGGAAAGCCAATTCCACAATCTATTGAGGATGAAAGAGGTAGGGCAGTTGATGCAATGGTTGACTCCCATCCTTATGTTCATGGAAAGAGATTTGCCATTGTTGCTGATCCTGATATGGCAATCAGTCTTTGTAGTTTCTTAATGGAGATGGGCGGGATACCTGTCCATGTTGTTAGTACAAATGCTGACAAAAAATTTCAGGAAGAGGCAGAAGAGATGCTTAGAGAAAATCCCTTTGGCTCAAGTGCCAAAGTATATGCAGGATACGATATGTGGCATTTGAGATCCCTACTTTTTACTGAGTCTGTTGATTTTATAATTGGTAATTCTTATGCAAAGTTTTTATGGAGAGATACAGGGACTCCTTTAATAAGGATAGGATTTCCCCTTTTTGACAGACATCATCTTCACAGGTATCCAATCATCGGCTATCAGGGGGCGATTAATTTGTTAAACTGGATTGTAAATACAGTCCTTGATGAGCTTGATAGGAAAACACTTTATACAACAAGTTTTGATGTAATTAGATAAAAAGGAGATTATTACAATGTTTAGCACTGAAAAGGCATTTAAAGAAGGCTGTATGCCCGAGACAAAACAAGGTGTTTGTCGCTCAAGGGGAGGGGAATCTTGCGCCTTTGATGGTGCGATGATTGTCTTACAGCCACTTGCCGATTGTGCCCATTTAGTTCATGGACCTATTGCCTGTTGTGCTAATTCATGGGAAGGTAGAGGTTCTCTCTCGCATCACGGTGACTTGCACAGGCATGGTTTCACTACATCCATGGGCGAGTTAGACATTATTTATGGGTCAGAAAACAAGTTATTAAATGCTATTAAGGATGTTGCTAATAAAATTAATCCCTCTGCAATATTTGTTTATGCAACTTGTGTCAGTGGTCTTATTGGTGAAAACATAAAGAGTGTCTGTAAAAGGGCTCAAATTGAAACTGGTAAAAGGGTAATCCCAGTTAATGCACCTGGATTTGTAGGACCTAAAAATCTTGGTAATAGGCTTGCGGGAGAGAGCCTTCTTGAGTATGTTATTGGCACAGGTGAATTTGAAGGAGACCTAAGTAGCCCTCATATTAATCTTATGGGTGAATACAATATTGCGGGTGATCTATATGATGTAGAACCAGTTTTAAAAGATGCAGGTATAAATATCCTATCAAGGATAACTGGTAATGGCACATTTAAGGAAATTACCTTTGCCCATAGGGCTCATCTAAATGTTGTTGTTTGTAGCAGGGCTCTGATTAATGTAGCCAAGGTGATGCATAGACGGTATGGTATTCCTTATGTGGAGGTCTCTTTTTTTGGCATGACAGAGATGGCAAAGGCGATGAGAGAGATTTCAAGGCAGATAAAAGAGATAAAACCAAAAAAAGACATTACAGATAAGGTTGAAAGTGTAATTAATAAACATGAGACCCTCACAACAGAAAGGTTATCTGCCTTTGGCGCATTAAAAGGCAAGAGGGCAATCCTTTATGGTGGAGGGGTCAAAAGTTGGTCTTATATTAATGCGCTCAGGGATTTAGGGATTGAGCCTGTCGCAGTATCGGTAAAAAAGAGTTCTTTCGAAGATGAACAAAAGGTAAAGGAATTACTTGGTGATAAGGCTATAATCTTTGAAGATACCAGTGCAAAAAATATCAAAAGACTTTATAGAGAATGTGAAGCCCATATGCTTATTGCTGGTAGCAGAAACCTTTATATTGCAGTCAAAGAGGGCTTCACTTATGTGGATATAAACCAAGAAAGGCATATCTCATATGCTGGCTACAATGGGCTCGTAAATTTGGCAGAACAGATTTATAACGGTATTAGGTTTTATAGCAATTCTATCAGGTGTTACAAAAAAGAGATTAAAAAGAAGATAAATTCTGATGTTGACATTGACCCATTAAGACACTCCCAGAGTCTTGGAGCTATCTTGGCGCTACAAGGTATTGATAGGGCAATGCCAATACTTCATGGGGCTCAAGGTTGTAGCTTCCTCTCGAAGGTGCTTTTGATAAAACACTTTAGAGAACCTATAGCACTTAACTCATCAAGGCTCTTTACGGAAGATGTAGTTATGGGCAGTGAGGATAAACTAAAAAAGGTGATTGAGGATACCTTAAATAAACAACAACCTGATGTAGTTGCAGTTATTTCAACTGCACTGACAGAGGTCAAGGGCGATGATATAGCAAGGGTCATAAAAGATGTGAGGAGTGAGAATCTGTCAAGGGATTTTTGTATCTTTCATGTAAATACCCCTGATTATGAAGGTGGTTTGCAGGACGGTTATTTAAAGGCATTGAAATCTCTATTAATAGAAAATCTCTATTCTATCAATACACAAAGGGCAAAGATAAGTGGACAGATAAATGTCATTGCTGGTTGTCATCTTACACCTGCTGATTTTGTGCAATTAAGGGAGATTATTGAATCCTTTGGACTTAAGCCCATATTTGTTACAGATCTTGGTTGTCTTGATGGTAGCAGGAGGGGATTTTCTGCCCTTACATCAGGTGGAACAAGTTTAGGTGATATCAAAAAGTCTTGTCATTCAGAGTTTACCTTATCAATAGGCAACTCTCTAAGTAGTCTTGCAAAGATGATTGATGAAATATGTGATATTGATTACTTAACCTTTGATGGATTACAGAGTCTCAAGGATACAGATAGGTTTTTTGAAACCCTAAGCCTGATTAGCGGTAAGGCAATTCCACATAAATATCACCGACAGAGGGCAGTATTTGTTGATGCCATGAGGGATGCACATTTTTATCTTGCAGGCAAGAAGGTAATAATTGCCCTTGAAAGTGATTATGCTATCCAAATATCAAGATTACTTGATGAAATGGCTATGGATATCGTCACAACCATAGTGCCTCTACTTGATGAAGGCGCACAAAAGATATTAACAGAGGTATTGGTTGAAAGTGACATGACTGAAATCAAGGAAAAGGCAGACCTATTGATTTCAAATTGTCATGCCTTTGACAGGGCAAAGCAGTTGCATATGCCCCTTTATCAAGTTGGGTTCCCCACATACAAGTTAATAGGGATGACCCACAAGGAGACTATTGGATACAGAGGGGCTTTGCAGTGTATTAATGACTTAACAAATTTAATCTATGGAGGTCACTGATGAAGGTAGCTTTTGCAACGACCGATGAAGTAACTGTAAATGAGCATTTTGGAAGGGCTGGAAAATTTGCCATTTATAATCTTACGGAAAATGAATACAGCTTTATTGAGATTAGAGTCTTTGCAGATGGAAAAGACAAAGAGATTGAAGAGACAAAAGGGATGGGTAGTATTCATGATGAAAAGGTAGAGGCAAAGGTTGATAAGCTCTCAGATTGCAAGATTGTATATATTACAGAGATTGGAGGTCCTTCTGCAGCGAGGCTCATTAGAAAAGGGATGATGCCAATTAAGGTAAAAGAAGGTGTTACGATTGAAGAGTCTCTTATTAAATTACAAGAGACGATAAAGTTATCACCACCGCCTTGGTTAAAAAAGGCGATTAACAAATAACAATGTCTTGAAGTAAATTTAATAAAAATTAAGGAGGAACAAAAAAGATGAAGATGATAAGGGCTTTTATAAGACCAGAAAAAGAGCAAGAGATAGTCTTGGCTCTTGAAGGGGCAGGCTTTCCATCACTGACAAAAATGCCTGTATTTGGTAGGGGTAAACAGAAAGGGTTACAAGTTGGACCAGTTCACTATGATGAACTTCCAAAGACCTTATTAATGATGGTAGTTGATGACGAAGATGCAAAAAAGGTCGTCTCTATAATTACTGAAAAGGCAAGGACTGGATTCATCGGAGATGGAAAGATATTTGTCAGTCCTGTTGAATCAGCTTATACAGTAAGGACAGGGGAGGCAGTATTATGAAAGAAATTACAGCAATCATTAGGAGGGACAAGGTCCCAGAGACAAAAACGGCTCTTTCAGAGATAGGTTTTCCCTCTATGACAGTTCAGAGTTGCGAAGGCAGGGGGAAACAAAAGGGTGCTATGTGTGCAGAGATGGATTCAGAGATGCCTGATGTATTCTGCACAGCTGTCAAGCTTAAACCAACTCCATCGTCCTATGCCCTTGAACATGCTCTGCCAAAGATTGCAATGTTTGTACCCAAAAAGATGATAACTATGATTGTCCCTGATGACAAGGTTGATGAGATAGTAAATGTAATCGTAAAGACAAATCAGAGTGGTCAAAGGGGTGATGGCAAGATCTTTGTGTCACCAATAGAATTTGCTTTAAGGGTCAGGACAGGAGAAAGAGACTGCGATGCAGTAAAGTAAATTTAATTGAAGAAGGGAGATAAAAATGTCAATAGTAGGATACACAAGGGGAGGCAATACATGGACACCATGTTTTATAGACGCTATTGATGTAGAAAAATGTATTGGTTGTGGAAGGTGCTATAAGGTATGTGGAAGAGATGTGTTGATGCTTATAGAAAAACCCTTTGAAGGTGAAGATGAATATGGCGATGATATGGGTAATAAGGTCATGTCTATCAGAAATCCAATGAAATGTATTGGTTGTGAAGCCTGTGCAAGGGTCTGCACAAAAAAATGTCAGACTCATATAACTTTGTAATATAAAACCCCTTTCATTACAGAGGCAAAGTCTTTCTTTCAAGGATTAATGAAAGGGGTACATTGTATAAGAAAAAAATAAAGATTAATTTATGATGGTAATATCAAAAAAATTCATATAAAAAAATGGGGTACGAATGAAACCACAGAGAAATAGAGAGAATTTAAGCCAAAAAAGATTTCTTTTAAAAGAAATAAGGGAGCTAATAATTTGATGTCCAATATAATTTAACCCAAATACAGCGATAAGGATGGGGCTCTGAAGTGTGTTTTGGCAACAGTTCTTTACGACTGGAGCGTTAAACAGCCGCAAGTGTTTGAACCCGAAGGGTGAGTTTTGCGGCTGTAGCGAAAGAAGCATTAGAACTGTCAAAACAAAGCTCCTGAACAAAAGACACTTATCCTTATCGCTGGATCTCGGTATAATTTCATTTAATTTAAAGCTCTAGTTAATTAGAAAGTTTTTTGTTTTCTCTGTGATTAATTTATGAAAATACATTGATGATAAGTGAGGAATCAAAATGAAAGATAGGATTATAAATAGACACCCATGTTTTTCCTCTGATGGACATGGCAAGTTTGGCAGGATACATCTTGCCATAGCCCCAAGATGTAATATACAATGTGCCTATTGCTTAAGAAAATATGATTGTGCAAATGAGTCAAGACCGGGTATAACAAGCAAGGTATTATCTCCTCAAGAGGCAATTGAGAGGGTATCAATGATGCTTGACCGACATGATAAGATAACAGTCATTGGGGTGGCTGGTCCTGGTGACCCCCTTGCAAATGATGAGACCTTTGAGACCCTTTATAGAATAAACAGGGAATTTCCTTACATTACAAGTTGTATATCTACAAACGGTCTTCTACTTACGGAAAGATTAGGTGAACTTGTGGAATGCGGTGTAAAGAGTCTCACTGTTACAATCAATGCCGTAAAAAGCCACACTGCAGAGTCAATTTATAAATGGATATACTATAAAGGTAAGAGATATACAGGATTAGAGGCAGGGGAGATAATGATTTTACAGCAGTGGCGTGGCTTAAGAAATGCCATCGATGCAGGCTTTATAATGAAGGTTAACTCTGTATATTGCCCTACAATAAATGATGAAGATATACCAGAGATTGCAAAATCTGCAGGTGCACTTGGCGCTGAGGTGATGAATATTATACCCCTTTTGCCACAGTCAGATTTAAGCCACCTTAATAGACCAAGCAGAGAGCAATTGCATAAAATGAGGTTTGAATTAAGTCCTTATATTCGTCAGATGACTCACTGTCACCAATGTAGGGCAGATGCCTGTGGAACACTTGGAGAAGACATAGACATGGAACTTGAGATGCTCTATGGTAAGATACAAGAGGAATATTGTGAT